>NZ_SOPU01000023.1:128854-180151 GCF_004402115.1 Pseudomonas sp. F01002
ACACAGTTCAAATGTGGGAGCGGGCTTGCTCGCGAAGGCGGAGTGTCAGTCGACATCATTTTGCCTGATACACCGCTTTCGCAAGCAAGCCCGCTCCCACAGGGTTTTGTGGTGTTCAGGCTACCGCGGCCTGCTGCTTGGCCGCTGCTTTTGCTTCCAGCTCACGTACCAACGGCAACACCCGATTGCCGAAATACTCCACCTCTTCCTGAANAGTGCAGAAACCCTGCCAACACCAAGTCCACGCCCACCGCTTTCAGCGCAACGATCCGCTCGGCAATCTGCTGCGGCGTACCGATCAGGTTGGTCTTGAAGCCGTCGTTGTACTGCACCAGATCCTCGAACGTCGACTTGGCCCAGTTGCCCTCGCCCTCAGGTGAAGCCCTGCCCGCCTGCTTCGCCGCATCGCCAAACGCATTCACCGCCTCGGGGTCTGCCTGATCGATGATTTGCGCCAGCACGGCTCGCGCTTCTTCTTCGGTGTCGCGGGCAATGACAAACGCGTTCACGCCGACTTTCACCGTATGGTTGTTCACCGCAGCCTTGGCGCGGATGTCATCGACCTGGGCCTTGATGCCTTCCGGGGTGTTGCCGTTGGTGAAGTACCAGTCCGAAACCCGTGCCGCCATGTCCCGAGCTGCGCGGGAACTGCCACCCTGGAAGATTTCCGGCTGACCCAACGGTTTGGGTTTGAGGCTGTAGTTGTCGAAGCGGTAGAAGTCACCGCGAAAGGTAAAGTTGTCCTGGCTCCAGATACCCTTCAGCGAGCGGATGAATTCTTCGGAGCGGCGATAACGCTCGTCGTGTTCCAGCCAGTGTTCGCCAATCGCCTGGAACTCACCCTTGAACCAGCCGCTGACGATGTTCACCGCCACCCGGCCGTTAGTCAGCTGGTCGATGGTTGCCAATTGCTTGGCCGCCAGCGCCGGTTGCCAAGGGCCGGGCAGGATGGCGGCGATCACTTTCAGTTTGGTGGTGGCGGCCAGCAGCGCATGGCTGAAGGCGACGGATTCGTGCTGGTACTCGGCGCCGTAACCGGCGGTGAAGCGGATCTGCGTCAAGGCGTATTCAAACCCCGCCTCTTCGGCCAGTTGCGCCAGTTTGCGGTTGTAGTCGATGCCCCAGTGGGTGCGTTGCTCGATCTTGCTGACCACCAGCCCGCCGCTGACGTTCGGCACCCAGTAGGCAAATTTGACGGCTTGCTGACTCATTGGCATGTCCTCGGGACTTTAGGGAAGTCCTGGGGTGAGAGCAGCAACCGTGCCAGCGCGAAACCGCAGATTAACGGGACATTCACGATGGTTTGCTGTGAGTGATCAGGGCGATTTGCTGATGGACTGTTGCCGGAGCAACAGTTGGGCGCGCTTGAGCAGCGACTTCACGGCGTAAATCCTGGCCGCGCGCTCCCGGCATGGACCGTGCAATCCCCTTGGCGTGTAACTTTTTTTTAGCCGAGCCCAGGAGCCGTCCCATGACCGAACACCAGGTAATCAATCCGCTCTCCATTGGCACCGACTATAAAGCGCTGGCCGCAAGGTTCCGGCCGATCTTCCAACGCATCGCCGCCGGTGCCGTTGAGCGCGAACAGTCCCGCACCCTTCCTTACGAGCCGATTCAGTGGCTCAAGGACGCCGGTTTCGGCGCCGTACGGGTGCCGGTTGAATACGGCGGCGGCGGCGCCTCCCTGCCACAACTGTTTGAGCTGCTGATCGAATTGGCCGAAGCCGATTCCAACGTGCCTCAGGCCTTGCGCGGGCACTTCGCCTTTGCCGAGGATCGCTTGAACTCGCCACCTGGGCCGGGCCGGGATCTGTGGTTCAAGCGCTTCGTCGACGGTGACATCGCCGGCAATGCCTGGACCGAAATCGGCAGCGTCGCCATTGGCGATGTCATCACCAAAGTCTCACCGCACGGCGATCAGTGGCGGCTCAACGGCGAGAAGTTCTACAGCACCGGCAGCCTGTTTTCCGACTGGATCGATGTGTACGCGCAACGCAGCGACACCGGCGGCGACGTGATTGCCGCGGTCCGGACCCGTCAGCCGGGCATCGTGCAGAGCGACGACTGGGACGGTTTCGGCCAACGCACTACCGGCAGTGGTACTTCACGGTTTATCGATGCCGACGTGGAGGCCGAGAACATCATCGACTTCGCCACCCGCTTCAAATACCAGACTGCGTTTTATCAGTTGGTGCTGCTGGCGACACTGGCCGGGATCGGTCGTGCGGCGTTGCACGATGTGGCTCACCAAGTACGTGAACGCAAACGCATCTACAGCCATGGCAATGCGCAGCACGTCAGTCAGGATTCGCAGGTGCAGCAGGTGGTCGGTGAGATTGCGGCACTGGTGTATGCGGCCGAGGCCAGCGCCTTGAGGGCTGCACAACCGGCGCAGCGGGCTTATCTGGCGCGATTCTCGGGTGATGAAGCCTTGGAACAGGCGGCGAATGTCGCGGCGGAAATCGAATCGGCCAAGGCGCAGGTGGTGGTGTCGGAGCTGATCCAGCGAGCGACCACAGAGCTGTTCAATGCACTGGGGGCTTCGGATACTCGGGTGGGTAAATCGCTGGACCGGCACTGGCGCAATGCGCGGACGGTGTCGTCGCACAATCCGGTGATCTACAAGGCACGGATTGTCGGGGATTGGGCGATCAACGGGACCGAGCCGCCGTTTGTGTGGCAGATCGGGAATGGGCCTGACCGCAAGTGATGTAGCGCAAGGGAGGACGCCTTCGCGAGCAAGCCCGCTCCCACATTTAACCGTGTTCCCACAGAAGAATGCGGCCAAATGTGGGAGCGGGCTTGCTCGCGAAGGGGCCGGACGGGTCGCCGCAAAGGGTGGATATGCGTAAGATATCGGCCCTTCCCCGCAGCCCTGTCCTGCACCCCGCCGAATAAGCCGATTCCATGCCTTTCGAACTCAGTGTTGACCTCACCACCCTGGCCATTCTGGCCCTCGTCGCTTTCATTGCCGGTTTCATCGACGCCATTGCCGGCGGCGGCGGTCTGTTGACCACCCCGGCGCTGCTGACCGCAGGCCTACCGCCACACCTGGTGCTGGGCACCAACAAACTCAGTTCGACGTTTGGCTCGGCCACCGCAAGTTTCACCTTCTACCGACGCAAGCTGTTCCATCCAAGGCAATGGATGCACGCGATTGTCGGCACGTTGGTGGGCGCGCTGACCGGTGCAGTGGTCGCTCACTACCTGCCCGCGGAATGGCTGAACAAGATGCTCCCTGTGATCGTTTTTGGCTGCGGCGTCTATCTGTTGTTTGGCGGCACGCCGAAAGCGCCGCTGGACAGCGACGCACCGATCAAGAAAAAGTGGCAATCGACCCAAGGCTTCGGCCTGGGTTTTTACGACGGCGTGGCCGGTCCCGGCACGGGCGCGTTCTGGACCGTCAGCACGATGCTGATGTACCCCATCGATCTGGTGAAGGCCAGCGGCGTGGCGCGCAGCATGAACTTCGTCAGCAACATTGCCGCACTGTCGGTGTTCGTATTTTCCGGGCAGGTGGACTGGATCATCGGCCTGAGCATGGGCCTGTCGGTGATGGTCGGGGCGTTCTTCGGAGCTCGCACCGCCATCAGCGGCGGTGCGAAGTTCATTCGCCCGGTGTTCATCACCGTGGTGCTGGGCTTGACCGTGCGGTTAGCCTGGCAACACTGGTTCAGCGTGGCCTAAGCGCCGCGCCACATAGACGTCGATCAGGTAACGGGCAATCGAGCGTGACGCCGGCAACGGCGGCAGCTCATGGACGTTGAACCACTGGGCGTCTTCGATCTCGTCTTCCTGACACACGATTTCGCCACCGGCGTATTCGGCATGGAAACCCAGCATCATCGAATGCGGGAACGGCCAGCACTGGCTGCCCATGTACTGGATGTTCTTGACCTCGATCTGCACTTCTTCGCGGACTTCGCGAATCAGGCAGTCTTCAGCCGATTCGCCAGGTTCGGCAAACCCCGCCAACGTGCTGTAAACCCCGGTGACAAAACGTGGCGAACGGGCCAGCAGGACTTCATCGCCACGGGTCACCAGCACGATCATGCTCGGCGAAATTCTTGGGTAATAGCGCAAATCACACGGCTCGCAGTACATCGCCCGCTCACGCGGAACTTGCGTCGCCGCCTGACCACAGTTGCCACAAAAGCGATGCTCGCGGTACCAGGTGCCAATCTGCGCGGCATAACCGAGCACCTTGTAGACCGTGTGGTCGCCTTCGAGCATGAACGCCCGCAGGCCTTTCCAGTTGCAGCCCGGCACGTCGCTGTGACTGCGCAGTTCCAGTAAATAGACCGGTTCGCCGTCCAGGTGACCGATGCCATGTTCGGCGAGGATCGACAGGTCCTGGCGCTTGAGCCATTCGCGCGAAAACAGCGCGCCATTGTCATCGAACAGAAAGCCTTCGGGGCTGCGCGCCACGGCCCAGCCGCCGGCTTGATCGGTGTCCAGTACTGCGGTGGTCCAGCGTGAAGTCATTTTTAATCAATCCAGAAATTCGGGTTTCTGTTTGCTCATATGGGCGGCCATGGCCACGCGCAGATCGGTGGATTGCAGCATGGCAGCGTTCCAGGTGGCGACGTATTCGAGGCCGTCGTCGATGCGATGGTCGCGCATGTAGCTGATCATCTCTTTGGTGCCGGCGATCGCAATCGGCGACTTGCTGGCGATCTCGCGAGCAATACCCATGACACCGTCGAGCAGGCTGGCGGTGTCGCTGTAAACGCGATTGACCAGGCCCATGCCACGCGCTTCTTCGGCACCGAACGTGCGACCAGTGTAAGCCAGTTCACGCAGCATGCCGTCACCGATGATCCGCGGCAAGCGTTGCAAAGTGCCAACGTCGGCCGCCATGCCGATATCGATTTCCTTGATCGAGAATTGCGCGTCTTCGGCGGCGTAACGCATGTCGCAGGCCGAAATCAAATCAATGGCGCCGCCCAGGCAATAACCCTGAACCGCCGCCAGTACCGGCTTGCGGCAATTGTCGACGGCATTGAAAGACGCTTGCAGGGCGAGGATCTTGCGGCGCAGCAGGCGCGCGTTGCGCCCCACGTCCTTGCCCAGTTCATTGGCCACGCCGGCCAGCATCATCAGGTCGATGCCAGAAGAAAAATGCTTGCCCGCACCACTGAGCACCACCACCCGGACTTCGTCGGTGTCGTCGACCCACTGGAAAATCTCGATGATCTCGCTCCAGAACGCGGCATTCATCGAATTGATCTTTTCCGGCCGGTTGATCTGCACATGGGCGATTTTATCGGCCAGTTCGACGGTGAACGCAGTGTACTGAGACATGGCAGTGATCCTTTTACCGGGCAGAAAATGAGGCCCGGACTATAACAAGGCATCAAGGCGCACCGTAAGGCAGCGGTTCGGCCAAAGACGGGACTGGCCGCTGCGCACCACAACGGTGCGCGAGCCTTGCCGCGCTTCGCACATTCATGTGACATCTCGACTTTTTTTTGAGGCAAAACGGTAAAAAAACATGCCCTTCGTCGGTGCGTTGCTCCCTCGAAGCGGTACGTCCGTACCTCTTTAAACCGATTGTCGAACAATTTTGCCATCTGGTCTCCCCCGCTCTAAGTTCTGGCCTAGACTCAGTTCCGCGGGGCGAAACCGCTCGGTCACAAAGCGGAAAGAAAGTCGAAACTTTTGCCGGTCGTGACGTGTCAGGTTAAAGGGAGGTGCGGTGCGACTGGTGCAATCCTTGCAACGATCTCTATAGCCATTCTGCTTCATCGTATTGGCAGCGCTTGCTCACCGATGCGTAGCGCGTTTGCGCCCGGCCACAGGAATTGGCCACGAAACACCGTTTGTGCCAGACCTAAGAATTAGATCAACAACACGGGAGATTCATATGATCAGTGCGGCTTTAGATATTCAGGGAGAACGTGCTCATCAGCAGGTCGGCGAAACGAGCACTGTGAGCGCGCCAAGTCACCAATCGGTCAGCGTCCCAGGCACCAAGACGCTGACACCGGTGGCCAGTCAGAACCCCAACAAGAAGAAAGTGCTGTTCGTCACCTCGGAGATCGCCGATCTGGTGAAAACCGGTGGTCTGGGCGACGTTTCCGCAGCACTGCCGCGAGCCATGGCTCACTTGCACGATGTGCGCGTGTTGATCCCCGGTTACCCGCAAGTGCTGAACAGCGAAAACCCGATTCATATCATTGGTGAGCTCGGTGGTCACGCCGCATTGCCCCCCTGCAAGATCGGGCGCATGGACATGCCCGACGGTCTGGTTATTTACGTGTTGATCTGCCCCGAACTCTACGAGCGCGAAGGTTCGCCTTACGGTGCCAACAACGGCCGCGACTGGCCGGACAACCACATTCGTTTTGCCCGCCTGGGTCTGGCGGCCGCCGATATCGCCGCCAACCTTGCACAAATTCACTGGTGCCCGGACCTGGTGCACGCCCATGACTGGCCTGCCGGTCTGGCACCCGCTTACATGCACTGGCGTGGACAGCGCACCCCGACGCTGTTCACCATTCATAACCTCGCCTACCAGGGCGTGACCAGTCTTGGCTCGTGCCCGGAACTGGGTATTCCCATGCATGCCTTGCAACAGGAAGGCATGGAGTTCTACGGCAAGATGTCGTTCCTCAAGGCTGGCATGGCTTATTCGAGCCACATCACCACCGTCAGCGCCACCTATGCCCAGGAAATCACCACCCCGGCCTTCGGCTGTGGTCTCGACGGTTTTCTCGCCGCCAAGACCCAGCAAGGTCTGCTCAGTGGTATTCCCAATGGCATCGATGAAAGCTGGGACGCCGCCACCGACCCGCACCTGTTCTGCCCCTTCAGCATCGGCGACTGGGAAGGCAAAGCGGTCAACGCCGCCCACGTGCGTAAGCTGTTCGGCCTGGAAGAGTCCGAAGGTCCACTGTTCGCTGTGGTTTCGCGACTGGTCTATCAGAAAGGCCTGGACCTGACCGAAGCTGTCTCCGAGTACATCGTCAAATCCGGCGGGCAGATCGCGATCATCGGTCGTGGCGAGCCGGAAGAAGAACAAGCCATGCGTGAACTGGCCCTGCGCTTTCCAGGCCAGATCGGCGTGCGCATCGGTTTCAACGAAACCGACGCCCGTCGCATGTTCGCCGGCAGTGATTTCCTGCTGATGCCTTCGCGTTACGAGCCTTGCGGGCTGAGCCAGATGTACGCCCAGCGCTTCGGTTCGTTGCCGGTGGCTCGCAACACCGGGGGTTTGGCCGACACCATTGAAAACGGCGTGACCGGTTTCCTGTTCGACGAATCCACGGCCGAGAGTTATCAGGAAGCCCTGAGCCGGGCCTTCAAGGTTTTTGCCTTCCCCGACCTGCTCAATGCCATGCGCTGCCGGGCCATGGCCGCGCCTTTCAACTGGTGCAAGGCGGTCGAACCGTACGCCGAACTCTACGAAAAACTGGTGACCAAGGCGCTGGGTAAATCGGGCAAACATTAAGAGGTTTTCAAAGATGCCGTTACGGACCCTTGAGACCTGGCCCCACGGCGCAATCATGCTGGACGCAGAGCACACGCGTTTTGCCTTGTGGGCGCCAGATGCGTTTTACGTCAGTGTCGAACTGGAAGATGGACAATCCTTGCCACTCCTGCCTCAGGCGGATGGCTGGTTCGTGATCAACACCCGCTGCCCCGCCGGCACGCGTTACCGCTACAACATCGACGGCGAGCTGGAGGTGCCCGACCCGGCCTCCCGCGCGCAGGCCGGTGATATCGACCGCCACAGCGTGGTGGTCGATCCACTTGCGTATCAATGGCAACACAGCGCCTGGCTCGGGCGGCCGTGGAATGAGGCGGTGATCTACGAATTGCACGTCGGTGCGCTCGGCGGCTTCAGCGAAGTCGAGGAGCACCTGGCGCACCTCGTGGAGCTGGGCATCACCGCGATCGAATTGATGCCGCTGGCGCAGTTCCCCGGTGATCGCAATTGGGGTTACGACGGGGTTCTGCCCTACGCGCCCCAAGCCTCCTACGGCACTCCCGAACAACTCAAACACCTGATCGACACCGCCCACGGCCATGGCCTGGCGGTGATTCTCGACGTGGTCTACAACCACTTCGGCCCGGACGGCAATTACCTGCATCGCTACGCCAAGGGCTTCTTCCGCGAAGACAAGCACACCCCCTGGGGTGCGGCCATCGACTTCCGGCGGCGCGAGGTGCGGGACTTCTTCATCGATAATGCGTTGATGTGGTTGCTGGAGTACCGCTTCGATGGCTTGCGCCTGGACGCGGTGCATGCCATCGAAGATCCAGACTTTCTTCAGGAACTGGCGCAAAAGGTTCGCCAGCAAACCGATCCGGCGCGGCATGTCTGGCTGACAGTAGAGAACGAACACAACCAGGCCAGCCTGCTCGAAGAAGGTTTCGACGCGCAATGGAACGACGACGGCCACAACGCCTTGCACGTGCTGCTGACCGGCGAAACCGACGCCTATTACGCCGACTATGCGCAAAACCCCACCGAACAACTGGCTCGCTGTCTGAGCCAGGGTTTTGTGTTTCAAGGCCACGTGACCCGTCACGGTACAACCCGCGGCGAGCCCAGCGGTCATTTACCGCCCAGTGCTTTCGTGCTGTTTCTGCAAAACCACGACCAGATCGGTAACCGCGCCTTGGGCGAACGATTGCATCAACTGGCCAACCCCGACGCGCTGAAGGCAGCCACGGCATTACTGCTGTTGTCACCGATGATCCCGCTGATGTTCATGGGTGACGAGTTCGCCGCCAAGCAACCGTTCCTGTTCTTCACCAGCCATCACGGTGAACTCGCGGAGCTGGTCCGCGAGGGACGACGTAACGAGTTTGCCGCCTTCAGCGCGTTTGCTGATCCGCACAAACGCGAGCAGATTCCCGACCCCAACGCGCGCCAGACCTTTGAGGCTTCACGCCCCGAGCTGACATCAACCCGACAATCCGCCATGCACGACCTGTATCGCCAACTGTTGCAGGTCCGCCATCAGCAGATCATTCCCCGCCTCCCCGGTGCTCAAGCATTGGGCGCGGACGTGCTGGGCGCAGGCGCAGTAACGGCGCGCTGGCGACTGGGCGATGGCAGCCTGCTGTGCATTGACCTGAACCTCAGCGACACACCTGTGGTCCACTCCCCACAGGCCGACGCTTCATTGTTGTTCGAATACCCGCCACAGTCAGCCGGTCTGTTGGATCAGGGCACGCTTGCCCCGTATTGCGCGCTAGTCAGCCTCACGGCCGCAGCCCCTTTGCTACCCCCGGATGGAGAGCGCCCATGAGCGATGCGCAACTGGAAATACTGGCCAGCCGAGCTGGCCTGGCTGTCGACTGGATCGACGCCAACGGCCGCCCACAGAAAGTCGCTCCATCAGTGTTACGCAACGTCCTCATCGGACTCGGTCACCCGGCCGGCAGCGCTCAGGAAATCGACGCCAGCCTGCTGGAACTGCAGCAGGTGCAACAGACCCGACACCTGCCGCCGCTGCTGACCGCCGACTTCGGTGTTGGCCTCAGCCTGGCGCATTACTTTGAGCCTGAAACACCGTGCGAGATCCACCTTGAAGATGGCTCGCGACTCAACCTGAAACTGGATGCCGAGGCAATGCTGCCCGGCCTGGTCCCGGTCGGTTATCAACACGTCAGCATCGACGGGCAGGAATTTACCTTGGCCGTTGCACCGACGCGCTGCTACAGCGTCGGCGATGCCGTCGACAGTCCGATCCCGCGCGCCTGGGGCCTGAGCGTGCAGCTGTACTCGCTGCGTCGTCCGGGCGATGGCGGTTTCGGCGATACCCAGGCGCTGGAAGACCTGGCCCGTGTAGCCGGTGAACGCGGTGCCGAAGCGTTGGCGATCAGTCCGCTGCATGCCATGTTCGGCAGCGATACCCAGCGCTACAGCCCGTATTCGCCTTCCAGCCGCTTGTTTCTCAACAGCCTGTACGCCGCACCGGGCGCCATCCTGGGCGATCGAGCGTTGCGGACCGCGATTGATGCCACCGGCCTGGCGGCAGAACTCAAGCACCTTGAAGCCTTGCCCTTGGTTGATTGGCCGGTAGCGGCCGAAGCCAAACACCGTCTGTTGCAGGCGTTGTACGAAGGCTTTGTCCAGGGTGAGCACCCGTTGCATGCCGACTTCAGCAGCTTCCGCCACGCCGCTGGCGAAGCCCTGGAAAACCACTGCCGCTTCGAAGCCATTCAAGAAGCCCGCGCCGCCAAGGGTGAAAGTCTCGACTGGCGGCATTGGCCCGAGCAATGGCAAAACCCGCGCAGCGCGGCCCTGGCCGAATTCGCCGAAGAAAACGCCGGACGTATCGGCTTCTTTGCCTTCTGCCAATGGCTGATTACGCGGTGCCTGGAACGCGCACAAACCGCCGCCCGTAGCGCCGGCATGAGCATTGGCTTAATCGCCGATCTGGCGGTGGGTGCCGATGGCGGTGGCAGTCAGGCCTGGAGTCGCCAGGACGAATTGCTCGCCTCGCTGACCGTGGGTGCACCACCGGACATTCTCAACCGCACCGGTCAGGGCTGGGGGATTTCCGCGTTCTCGCCCGAAGGTCTGGTGCGCAATGGCTTTCGGGCCTTCATCGAAATGCTCCGCGCCAATTTTGCCCACGCCGGTGGCCTGCGCATCGATCACGTCATGGGCCTGCAACGACTGTGGGTGATCCCCAATGGTGCGTCACCCGCCGACGGCGCCTACCTCTATTACCCGGTGGACGACCTGCTGCGTTTGCTGACCCTCGAGTCCCATCGCCATCAGGCCATCGTCCTCGGTGAAGACCTTGGCACCGTGGCCGATGGGTTGCGAGAAAAGCTCATCGCCCGTTCGATCCTCGGCATGCGCGTGCTGCTGTTCGAACAGGACAACGCGCACTTCAAAACGATTCTCGACTGGCCGGACAACGCCCTCGCGACCACCAGCACCCATGACCTGCCGACGCTCAATGGCTGGTGGCATGGCCACGATATCGACTGGAACGCCCGACTGGGCCTGGTCGACGCCCCCGGTGAAATCGAATGGCGCCACCACCGTGAACGCGAGCGCGAAGGCCTGCGTCGGGTGTTGAGCGAGGACCCGCAGAACTTTCGCGAAGAGTCCCACGAAACCGATCAGGTGCTCGACGCCGCAATACGTTTCCTCGGTCATACCCGTGCGCCGCTGGTGTTGCTGCCGCTGGAAGATGCCCTGGGCATCGAACAGCAGGCCAACTTGCCCGGCACCACCGACACGCACCCCAACTGGTCCCGACGCTTACCCGGCGACAGTGAAGCCTTGCTCGATGACCCGGACGCCGCCCGGCGCCTGGAACTGCTCGCCTGCGCGCGGCTTCAGGCGGCCGAGCGTGACCAATGAAGCAAACGCTTATCCAACCGTTGCGGGCAACCCTGCGGCTGCAGTTCCATAAAGACTTCACGCTGGACGATGCGGTGCCGCTGGTGCCGTACTTCGCCAGCCTCGGCATCAGCCATGTCTATGCGTCACCGCTACTGAGTGCTCGTGCCGGTTCCATGCATGGCTACGACGTCGTGGACCCGACCACGGTCAATCCGGAGTTGGGCGGCGAAGCGGCGCTGCGGCGTTTGGTCAGCGCATTGCGCGAGCTGAGCATGGGGCTGATCCTCGACATCGTCTCCAACCACATGGCCGTCGGCGGTGGCGATAATCCCTGGTGGCAGGATTTGCTGGAATGGGGACGCCTGAGTCCTTACGGCGAGTTCTTCGATATCCAGTGGCATTCACCCGACCCGTTGATGGAAGGCCAGTTGCTGCTGCCCTTCCTCGGCAGCGACTACGGCATAGCCTTGCAGGACGGCACCCTGCCCCTGCGCTTCGATGCGCAAAAGGGCGCGTTTTATGTTGAGCACTATGAGCATCACTTCCCGATCTGCCCGACCCATTACGGCGAACTGCTCAGAACCGATGACCCGCTGACCGCCGAATCGCTCAAGTCGCTGGCAGACCGTTTCAGCACCTTGAGCTACCAGACCGACGCCCACAGTCTGGCGATGCCGCTGAAAACAGAGTTGCGTGAACTGGCTAGCGATCCGGCGATTCTCCAGGCCATCCAGCAAAACCTCAGCGCTTACGACTCGCTCACCGCCGAAGGTTTCCAGCGCCTGCACCAGTTGCTTGAACACCAAAGCTATCGCCTGGCCAGTTGGCGCACGGCGGCCGATGACATCAACTGGCGGCGTTTTTTCGATATCAACGAACTGGGTGGCTTGCGGGTTGAACGCCCCGCCGTGTTCGAAGCCACCCACGCGAAAATCTTCGAGCTGGTAGCCGAAGGCCTGGTTGACGGTTTGCGCATCGACCACATCGACGGTCTCGCCGACCCTCGGGGTTACTGCCGAAAATTGCGGCGGCGGGTCGACAGCCTGTCGCCGGATCGGCACCTGCCGATCTACGTCGAGAAGATCCTCGGCGAAGGTGAAACCCTGCACCGCGACTGGTCGGTGGATGGCACCACGGGTTACGAGTTCATGAATCAGCTGTCGCTGCTGCAACACGCGCCCGAAGGCGCCGACACCTTGGGCGAACTGTGGAATCGTTACAGCGAACGGCCCGCCGATTTCCGTCAGGAAGCGCAACTGGCCCGCCAGCAGATCCTCAACGGTTCCCTCGCCGGAGACTTTGAAAGCGTCGCCCAGGCCCTGTTGCAAGTGGCCCGGGATGACCTGATGACCCGCGATCTGACCCTCGGTGCGATCCGTCGGGCGTTGCAGGAACTGATCGTGCATTTCCCGGTGTACCGCACCTACATCAGCCCCCGTGGGCGTTCGGCTGAAGACGATGTGTTTTTCCAGCAAGCCATGGACGGTGCGAGGCTTACCCTCGGCGAGGCCGACTGGCCGGTGCTCGATTGCCTGGCCAACTGGCTGGGCGGTGAACCCTGGCGCAAACACCCGTTGGGCCGGCCGCGCAAGATGCTCAAGCATGCCTGTGTGCGTTTTCAGCAACTGACGTCGCCGGCGGCGGCGAAGGCTGTGGAGGACACCGCGTTCTATCGCTCGGCGACATTGTTGTCGCGCAATGACGTGGGCTTCAGCACCGAGCAGTTCAGCGCGCCGGTGGCTGATTTCCATGCGGCTTGCATCAACCGTCTCGAAGCGTTCCCCGATAATTTGCTGGCCACTGCGACCCACGACCACAAACGCGGCGAAGACACCCGCGCGCGCCTGGCGGTGCTGAGCGAGCGCAGTGCCTGGTACGCCGAGCAAGTCCCGCTCTGGCGGACCCTCGCCCGCCCCCTGCGCGACGACGACCAGATGCCGACTGCGGGCGATGAGTTGATCCTCTATCAAGCGATCCTCGGTAGTTGGCCGCTCGATTTGCGCAGTGATGATCAAACAGCCTTGGAGAACTACACTCAACGAGTGTGGCAGTGGCAACAGAAAGCCTTGCGCGAAGCCAAGTTGCAAAGCAGCTGGAGCGCGCCAAACGAGGCTTACGAACAAGCGGTTCACCAATTCCTGCAACGTCTGCTTCTGAGCCCTGAAGGTGAGCTGCTACGCGCTGCCCTCGGCAAAGCGGCCAAGAGCATCGCCGTCCCCGGCGCGCTCAATGGATTGGCGCAAACCTTGCTGCGCATGACCGTGCCGGGGGTACCGGACCTGTATCAGGGCAACGAGTACTGGGACTTCTCGCTGGTCGATCCTGACAACCGCCGGCCGGTGGATTACGCCAGCCGTCAGCAGTCGATGCAGACGCCATTGGAACTGCCAGAATTGTTGGCTAACTGGCGTGACGGGCGCATTAAACAAGCGCTGATCGCTCATGTGTTGAACCTGCGGCTGGAGCACACCGAACTGTTTCGGCGAGGGACGTATCAAGCCCTTGAAGTCGTCGGCAGCCAGGCTCACCGGGTGCTCGCATTTGCTCGCTCGCTGGAAGGAAAACGCGCCATCGTCATCGTGCCGATACGCTGCGCCGAACTGCTGAAAAACAGTGCCGAACCCCGGATTGGCGCGCCGCTGTGGGGCGATACACGGGTCAAATTACCGTTCACCGCCCCTGATGAAAATTTAGAGGGACTTTTTTCAAGCACACCAGTCACACCCCAAAGGGAACTGAACATCAGCACCGCGCTGGGGGATTTCCCGATCAATCTTTTTATCCAAACTACCCACACTTGAGTTCAGTTCAGGAGCATTGCGATGAGCACTAACGATAAACGCATCCGCGAATTCGCCTATCAGATCTGGGAATCGGAAGGAAAACCCGAGGGTCAGGAAGCCCGCCACTGGGAGATGGCCCGCAAACTGGCTGAAGCCGAAGCCCTGGCACCGAGCAAATCGCCAAAAGCGGCTGGCACCAAAGCCCCTGCCAGCAAAGCCAATGGCAAGGCTGCCGAGCCAAAAGCCAAAGCCAAGCCCGCCGCGGCTTCGAAGGTGATCCCGCCGGGCGAAAAAGCCAACGAGAAAAAACCTCGAGCAGCGCGTAAACCGCCCGCGGTCTGACGCCTCTCACCTTTGTCCTGATTGACCTCGTGGCGAGCCTTCTCGCCACCGAGGGCTCGCTCGCCCTCAAAAAAAACCAGAGCCAAGAACTGAACCCCCTTTGCAGGAGCACCTATGACCAGTCCGAAGAAAGCCGCGCCAGAACCTCAGATCGAGGCCTCGCGAATCCGTGAAGGCTTGCCCTTCCCGCTGGGCGCGACCTGGGATGGCCTGGGGGTCAACTTTGCCTTGTTTTCCGCCAATGCCACCAAGGTCGAGCTGTGCATCTTCGATGATGCCGGCGAGGTCGAACTGGAACGCATCGAACTGCCGGAATACACCGACGAGATCTACCACGGCTACCTGCCCGACGCGCATCCGGGGATGATCTACGGCTACCGTGTCTACGGCCCGTACGACCCGGCGAACGGTCATCGCTTCAACCACAACAAACTGCTGATCGACCCCTACGCCAAACAACTGGTCGGCCAGTTGAAATGGTCCGAAGCGCTGTTCGGCTACACCATCGGCCACCCCGACGCCGACCTCAGTTTCGATGAACGGGACAGCGCGCCCTTCGTGCCCAAGTGCAAGGTGATCGACCCCGCCCACACCTGGGGTCACGACCATCGGGTCAGCGTGCCGTGGGACAAGACCATCATTTATGAGACTCACGTGCGCGGTATCAGCATGCGTCACCCCTCCGTCCCCGAGAATGTGCGCGGCACCTTCGCCGGGTTGATGGTCGATGATGTGTTGGAACACATCCGCAAGCTCGGCGTGTCGACGGTGGAATTGCTGCCGATTCATGCCTTCGTCAACGACCAGCATCTGTTGCACAAAGGCATGACCAATTATTGGGGTTACAACAGCATCGCGTTCTTCGCCCCCGACCCGCGTTACCTGGCCAGCGGCAAAATCGCCGAGTTCAAGGAGATGGTTGCGCACCTGCACGAAGCCAATCTTGAAGTGATCCTCGACGTGGTCTACAACCACACCGCCGAGGGCAACGAACAAGGCCCGACTCTGTCCATGCGCGGCATCGACAACGCCTCCTACTACCGCTTGATGCCCGACGACAAGCGCTTCTACATCAACGATTCCGGCACCGGCAACACCCTGGACCTGAGTCACCCGTGCGTGCTGCAAATGGTCACCGACTCCTTGCGCTACTGGGCTTCAGAAATGCACGTCGACGGTTTCCGCTTCGACCTGGCAACCATTCTCGGGCGCTACCACGACGGCTTCGACGAACGTCACAGCTTTCTTGTGGCCTGCCGTCAGGACCCGGTGCTGCGCCAGGTGAAGATGATTGCAGAAGCCTGGGATTGCGGCCCCGGTGGCTATCAGGTCGGTAACTTTCCGCCAGGCTGGGTCGAATGGAATGACAAATTCCGCGACACCGTGCGTGCGTTCTGGAAAGGCGACGACGGCCAACTGGCGGACTTCGCCAGTCGCATGACCGCCTCCGGCGAGATGTTCAATCAGCGTGGCCGGCGGCCGTACGCCTCGGTGAACTTCGTCACCGCCCACGACGGTTTCACCCTCAACGACCTGGTGTCGTACAACGACAAACACAACGAAGCCAACGACGAGAACAATCAGGACGGCAGCAACAACAACCTGTCCTGGAACCATGGCGTCGAAGGCCCGACCGACGATCCCGAGATCAATGAGCTGCGTCAGCGCCAAATGCGCAATTTCTTTGCCACGCTACTGCTGTCCCAAGGTACGCCGATGCTGGTGGCCGGCGACGAATTCGCCCGAACCCAGGAAGGCAACAACAACGCCTATTGCCAGGACAGCGAGATCGGTTGGGTCAATTGGGACCTGAGCGAAGACGGCAAGGCCCTGCTCAAGTTCGTTAAACGCCTGATCAAGTTGCGCCTGACCTACCCGATCCTGCGTCGCGGCCGGTTCCTGGTGGGCAATTACAACGAGGACATCGGCGTCAAGGACGTCACCTGGCTCGCGCCGGATGGCAGCGAAATGTCCATCGAACAATGGGAGGAAGGCCATGGCCGCTGCCTCGGCATGCTGATGGATGGCCGCGCCCAGGAAACCGGTATCCGCCGCAAGGGCGGTGACGCGACCCTGTTGCTGGTGGTCAACGCGCACCACGACATCGTCAATTTCACCTTGCCGGAAGTACCTGACGGCTATCACTGGACGTGCATGATCGACACCAATCAACCGTCGATTCGCGGGCAGGAACGCTTCGAGTTCGGACACGAATATTCCGTCACCGGTCGTTCTCTGCTGCTGTTCGAATTGCAGCATGAGGAAGAAGAGTGAAATGGATCTTCAGGGGTTTCTCGATCGACAGTCACCGGACTACGCCGATACTCAGGCGCTAGGCCGGTGCCTGCAAGCCGCCTAGACCCCGGCGCAACATGAGTTGGTTTCGCGTTTTGGCGATTTTCTGCGGGATATCGTGCAGGTCGGATAAAAAAACGTACCGGATGGAGCATCGAGACGACGAATAGCGTGTCATGAGCAATACTCTGCTCGCGGCAATCCAGGGTTTGGAGCGCTGCACATTGCTATCAACGAGAACAAGGACGTAGCCATGAAAACGGTCACCATCAGTGAAAGCATCCCGCCAGTACAAATCTGGAACAGCGCCCCGCAACTGGACAACATTCCTGTCATCAGCACTCAGACCTTGGTCCCCGCCGGCGCACGCGCTGTAGTGATTGCCCCACACCCTGGCGATGAAGTCGTGACCTGCGGCGGCCTGCTGCAGTTGCTCAGCGCCCTGGGACATCCGCTCCAGTTAATCTCGATTACCGACGGCAGCGCCAGCCATCCGGGCTCGCAACAGTGGTCGGAGAAACGCTTGAGCGTGTTCCGCCCCCAGGAAAGCCTCGAAGCCTTGCGCCGGCTCGGGCTGCCGATGCACAGCCTCAAATGGATTCGTGGCGGCTTCACCGACAACGCCCTGGCCGAACGCGAATTTCAGATGACTCAATTCATTGCCCGTTATTTACGCCCCGGGGATGTGGTGTTCAGCACCTGGCGCGAGGATGGCATTGTCGACCATGACGCCGTCGGCCGGGCCAGCGTCAAGGCCGCGGCCATGGTCGGGGCGGCGCTCAACGAAGTACCGGTCTGGGCCTGGCACTGGCCAACGCGAGATCGAGGGCTCATCCCGTGGCATCGCGCGCGCAAGGTTCGCCTGGACACCTGGACCGTCGCGCGCAAAAGCCACGCTACCCACGCCTATGCCAGCCAGCTCGACGGCGAGCCGGCCATCGGCCTCGCCCCGCTGCTGCCCCCGGTGCTTCTGGAACGGATACGGTTGCCTTATGAAATTGTCTTCGTCTGAAGATCAAAAGATCGTCCGAACGCGGCCCGAACCTTCGGCTGCTCCTACAGGTGTACGCGGAACAAGGAGCTGCCGGAGGCTGCGATCTTTTTGCTTCACAAAGACCTACCGCAAAACCCACTGAACTGCCCGCCGCTGTATCAGTCGCATACATAAGCAGTCCTGATTCAGAGGAGTGAACGTGACCAGTGATTCCAAGTGGCAGGCCGTCGAATCATCTCCATTGAACACGCCCCCGGCGATTCATCGACTGAGAGTGCTGACGGTCAACACCCACAAGGGTTTTACCGCACTCAACCGACGTTTCATTCTCCCGGAACTGCGTGAAGCGGTACGCAGTACATCGGCGGACCTGGTGTTCCTGCAGGAAGTCGTCGGTGAACACGACCGCCATTCCACTCGCTACAACGATTGGCCGCAGACCTCACAATACGAGTTCCTGGCCGACAGCATGTGGAGCGACTTCGCCTACGGTCGCAACGCGGTCTACCCCAACGGTCACCACGGCAATGCCCTGTTATCGAAATACCCGATCCGCGAACACCGCAACCTCGACGTCTCGATCACCGGCCCCGAACGCCGCGGCCTGCTGCATTGCGTTCTGGATGTACCGGGGCACACTGAAGTCCATGCGATCTGCGTTCACTTGAGTCTGCTGGAAAGCCATCGCCAACTACAGCTCCAGCTACTCTGCCAACTGCTCGAATCGTTACCCGACGATGCGCCGGTGATCATCGCCGGCGACTTCAACGACTGGCAGCTGCAAGGCAACACTGCCCTCGCCCGACGCGACTATCTGCATGAAGCCTTCGAGCGCCACCACGGTCGCCCGGCAAAAACCTATCCTGCGCGTTTTCCGCTTCTGCGCCTGGATCGGATTTATTTGCGCAACGCCAGCAGTCATGAGCCGCGAATACTGGGGCACAAGCCCTGGACGCATTTGTCGGATCACTTGCCATTGGCGGTGGAAGTGCATCTTTGAAACGCCATTAGCTTCGTAGACTGCTGTGCCGGCCTGCGCCTATGGGGCAACCGCACCGCGGCCTGGCCCAGCGTCACCCACATGCGCAAATTCGGAAACGTGCGCCGCACCAAACACGTCGTCGACGAATCAACCGGCATCGCACTTAATGTCGGACGCTTCCTCGAATTTTTAGACGCTTTCATGCGTTTAGCGGACGCGTTTAAAGACACTCGGTGTTACGTCCTAACGGCTACAACGCCTTGCGTCGTTACCTACACGTGCGCCAGAATCCGCCGGCTTGTGCGGCTTGATGCCGGGCTATATCGTTTGCTGGTCACTGCAAAACAGTGATCGGGTTTGGTAGCCCGGATATAAGGAATGCACAGCATCACCATTCGCGGCGTTTTTTTCGTCTCGGCACTATGGTGGTCATGCGCAGGGCACCTTCGGGTGCGCCGGTTTCCTTATGTCCCGGTCTACCAACCTGCGTATGGCCACCACCCTTCGTTTGGTAGCGAGGTTGGTTGGCTCTTATTCACGGCATAAGGAGTTCTAACTATGTTCAAGGTAACGCCCAACCCCCCTAACACCGGTCCGGTACCCTACGACACCTTTATTGATCTTGACCCCAAGAAAATGAAAGAGGCGGCCGACCGCGCACTCAGCTTCTACCTCAACCCCGGGGCGTCGAAAACGCAGATACCGCCCTACAAGCCCAGCACCATTTTCACCATCGACGCAGCGGTGGATGACGAAACGTTGCTCGTCGAGGCCTGCGAATCGTTGGCATCAGCCAGCGCCATGGTCAACGATCTCACCGCCTTGACGGATGGCCCACGACGCCAAACGATGCTGGTGCTGCAAAGGATGATCATGTTGGGTGAGTTAGCGGTCAATCGAGTACTGGATAACCACAAGCCTGGGTAGTCGCCAGGCGGGTAGCGAGGGCGCCTGCGTCCTCGCTGTTTAGCAGCATTCAAAGGTCTCGACTCCGACGGTGCCTGGACCGGTCGCCTCGGCGCTCGACTCAAAGGCCGCTACCAAGTCAGTGGACGACCACTGGAACCTTATATACGAGCCAATCTGTGGCACACCCTTTCCGGTACCGACTCGGTAACCTTCGACGGCGCGGACCGGATCGATACCGAGCAAAAATCGTCATCGGCCGACCTCGGTGTCGGCTTTGTGCTTAGCCTCGCGAAAACCGTGAGCGTGTATGGCGGTGTCGACTACACCAGCAATATCGACAGCAATAAGCTGCGCGCAACGGCCGCAAATGTCGCTGTCAGGGTGAGTTGGTAGACCGGTAGTCCACTATCAAAACCGCTCTGGAACGCGGATTTTTTGACGATTTTTCGTACAAACAAGAACTTAGATGTGCGGCGTAAATCAGTCACTTGCGAGTCCTAAAATACACATACCATTTATCGGCCATTTTCTTGACGCGATGTCAAGGGTCTTCTTAGCTACACATTACTACCCCCGGAAATATCACCCGGGGCAACCCCCCAGACTCCCGCAAAATCGGGCGGCCAGAGGCTTGCCCCACTACATTCGGTCGCCCCTCATTCGGGGTAGGAGAGAGACGCCAGAGCGGTATACGGCATGCGATTGCAAGGTAGACCTCCATGAAAACTTCATTCACCCAACAAGAGATCAAAGTCACTTTTTGCGCTGTCTCGAGTTCACTCCTTCTGTGCTCGTCCATGGATGTACAGGCAGGGCCTGCAGAAGATGAAACCACGCCCTGGTACCGTCAGGATGTTCCGGTCATGACCTTGCCAGCCGTCACTTTCACCACCCCCTACCCCGGCCGCTTCAGCGCCGCCTCCGATACACGAATTTCACGCCTGACCATCGAGGACGCTGCGCCTTCGGCCTGGGATCAGGTGTATGGACAGGCCTCGCGGCAGGCGCAAACCGATGTTCTGGCTCAGGGATTTGCTATCCCTGGCAGTAGCGAATTCAAAGGTCCGGCGATCCTGACTCTGCAAAGCGGTAGCGGTCATACCCAGCGGGTCGGACTGGTCGGCGGCATGACACAGTTACAAGGCAACAGTGACGGACTGCTGACCGGTCGCGCCCTTGCTGACCCCGGCAACGACACCCTCAACCTCGAAGGCCAGAGCCTCGGCGCTTACTGGAGTCTGACCGGGCCACAAGGCTGGCATGTGGACTTGACGGCCAGCGGTGGCCGGGTCAACGGCTATAGCCGCAATGACCAGGGCGCCCGACAAGCAACCGAGGGCAGCGCGGTGACGCTGTCGGTAGAAGGTGGTTTCCCCATTGGCCTTAGCGATCACTGGGTAGTCGAACCCCAGGCGCAATTAATCAATCAACGCATTACCCTGGACACCCCGTATGCCGGGTCAGGCAATGCCTCGTCCAGCGATCTGACGTCCTGGAGCGGCCGGGTCGGTGCACGATTGAAAGGTAATTACGACATCAACGGCCTGGGGGTTGAACCCTATGTGCGAACCAACGTGTGGCACACGGTCTACACCAGCGATACCGTGAACCTCGATCAGGTCGAGAAGATCAGCAGCAGCCGCTATTCATCGACCGTCGAAGTGGGTTTGGGCTTGGTGGCCAGAGTGACACCCGCCGTGAGTCTCTACGTCAGCGCCGACTACAGCAGTAGTGTGGATGAGAATGATTTGAACGGGTTGATTGGGAGTTTGGGTGTGCGGATGCGGTGGTGAGCGTCTGACCTCAAGAGGTGTTTTGTTTCGGCTGACGCCTTCGCGAGCAAGCCCGCTCCCACATTGGTTTTGTGTACGACATAAATCCAAAGTGGGAGCGAGCTTGCTCGCGATGGGAGCGACTCGGTGCTAGATCAACCCTCCGGACGCAGCATCAACACCGCCAGCGGCGGCAGGTTCAATACCAACGAGAGTGCCTGGCCATGGCTCGGCTCCTCCTCGGTAAACGCCCCGCCGCTGTTGCCATAGTTCGAACCGGCGTAAGTGGCCGCATCGCTGTTGATCACCTCGGTCCAACGCCCGGCAAACGGTACGCCGACGCGATAACCCTCACGCGGCACCGGCGTGAAGTTAGCCACCACCAACACCGGCCGCCCCTCCCTGCTCCAGCGCATGAAGGCGTAAACGCTGTTGATTGCATCATCACCGATCAGCCACTGGAAGCCTTGCGGCGCGTCGTCCTGATCATGCAGCGCCGGCTCTTCGCGATACAGCCGATTAAGATCGCCGACGAGTTTCTGCACACCTTTGTGTTCCGAGTACTGCAGCAAGTACCAGTCCAGTTGCTGATCGTGGTTCCACTCACGCCACTGACCAAACTCGCAGCCCATGAACAACAGCTTCTTGCCCGGATGCGCCCACATGAAACTGAGGTAGGCGCGCAGGTTGGCGAATTTCTGCCAGCGGTCGCCGGGCATCTTGTCGATCAGCGAGTGCTTGCCGTGTACCACCTCGTCATGGGAAATCGGCAGGATAAAACGCTCGGACCAGGCATACACCAGGCCGAAGCTCAGTTCATTGTGGTGATGGGCGCGGTACACCGGGTCCTGCTGGATGTAGTGCAGCGAATCGTGCATCCAGCCCATGTTCCACTTGTAGTCGAAGCCCAGTCCGCCCTGTTGCGTGCCCTGGCTGACACCCGGCCATGCGGTGGATTCTTCGGCAATCACCAGCGCGCCAGGGGCTTCGAGGTCGACCACGTCATTGAGATGGCGCAGGAAGTCGATGGCTTCGAGGTTTTCCCGACCGCCGTGACGGTTTGGCACCCATTCGCCGGCCTTGCGCGAGTAATCGCGATACAGCATCGAAGCCACGGCATCGACCCGCAGACCGTCGACGTGGAAATGTTTGAGCCAGTGCAGCGCCGAGGCCAGCATGTAGCCGTGCACTTCGGTGCGACCCAGGTTGTAGATCAGCGTGTCCCAGTCCTGATGGAAGCCTTCTTGCGGGTTGCCGTATTCGTACAGCGCGGTGCCGTCGAATTGCGCCAGGCCGTGGGTATCGGTCGGAAAATGTGCCGGCACCCAGTCGAGGATCACGCCAATGTCGGCCTGGTGGCAGGCATTGACGAACGCGGCGAAGTCATCCGGCGTACCGTAGCGGGCGCTCGGGGCGAATTGCGACAGCAACTGATAGCCCCAGGACCCGCCGAACGGGTGTTCCATGATCGGCATCAGCTCGATGTGGGTAAAACCCAGATCCTTCACGTAAGGAATCAGCCGCTCGGCCAACTCATGCCAGGTGTACTGGCGGGCGACCTCGCCCAGATCATCCAGCTCACATTGCCACGAGCCAGCGTGCAATTCGTAGATCGACAGCGGCGCACTCACCCGATGACGGTCGCCCCGGGATTGCATCCACTCCTGATCCTGCCACTCGATGTTCAGCGGCGAAGCGACTTTTGACGCGGTGTCCGGCGGCAGCGAGGTGGCCAGCGCCATCGGGTCGGCCTTGAGCGGCAGAATGCCGTGGGTACCGAGGATTTCGTATTTGTAGGTTTCCCCCGCTTGCATGCGCGGGACGAAAATTTCCCATACGCCGGTAGGATGACGCAGGCGCATCGGGTGCCGACGACCGTCCCAGTTGTTGAAGTCACCCACCACCGACACCCTTTTGGCGTTCGGTGCCCACACGGCGAACCGCACGCCATCGACACCGTCGACCGTTTGCAGCTGCGCGCCCAGGCAAGCGCTGAGATCGCGGTGATTGCCTTCGGCGAACAGGTACAAGTCCATCTCGCCGAGCAACGGGCCAAAGCTGTAAGGGTCCTCGGAAACCTGTTCGCCGCCGGCCCACCGGGTTCGCAGCAGATACGCCTGCGCCCGATCGAAGTGCCCGACGAACAGCCCCGGCGTCTGGGTCGCCTCAAGGGTGCCGAGTTCCTCCCCGGAGTCCTTGGCCAGTACCTGCACGCTCAAGGCGTCCGGCAAATAGGCCCGAATGAATTGCCCGCCGGCACCATCGCCGTGGGGGCCGAGAATCGCAAAGGGGTCGTGATGTTCGGCGCGTACTAGCGCATCGATATCCCGTGCTCTGGGCAGCAGCGCTTCTTTAGCGTGACCCTGCTCCTTGTTCGAGAAACTCATAACTACTCTCCACCAAGATCGGAAAAGGGTTTAAGCCCACTCAATAGTCCATACAAACCGTGCAACGGCACGGGCAACCATGTGGGGCGATTTTCTGCCTCATAGGCCACTTCATACGCTGCCTTCTCCAGGCCGAACAACGCCAATGCGGCGTCCTCGCCTTCCGGATCTTGCCATGCATGAGCAAGACTAGCTGCCGCCAGCCGATAAGCGTCGACAAATGCTTGTCTTGCTTCATTTAAATAGCGATCGGCGACACGTTGACGAGCGGCTTGGGCATCGGCCGTGTTATCGACGTTGTGCACATTGATCGCCATCGCCGCAGCGTAGTCAAAAGAACGCAATACGCCACTGACGTCTTTGTACGGGCTGTGTTTTCCCCGTCGTTCGTGCAGCGGCCGCGCCGGTTCGCCTTCGAAGTCGATCAAGTAGGCGTCGCCCTTGATCACCAGCACCTGGCCCAGGTGCAAGTCGCCGTGGACACGAATGCGCAGACCACCGGCGGCTTTTTTGCCCAGTTCTTGAACATGGCTGAGGATGGCTTTTTTGTTGTCCAGCAAACGACTGACCAAGGCTTTGTCTGCCGGGTTCAATTCGCCTTGATGCTGCTTGAGCAACTTCAGCGCGTACTCCAGTTGCGCCGTCACGTCCTTGGCCGAGGCCAAGGCATCTTTCTGGGAGGTGACCTGCGGGGCGAAGTCCGGGTTGTCGCTGGGCACCGCCAGCAGCTGATGCATTTCACCGAGACGCTGACCGAGCATGCCGGCGAAGTCTCTCAGTTCACCCAAGGCGTTGTAGTGTTGCTCCTGCTCAGACATGGCGTCGGCCAGTTCGTCGCGCAGCGCCCGTTCGAGGTTGTTCTGGGTCCATTCCCAGGCGTCGCCCTGATTGCTCAAGTAGCCTTGGGCAATCATCAACAGATTGTCCTCGCCCGCCGGATCACGGCGAACCACCGAACCCAGCAGCGGCGAGATATTGCGGAAACCGGCGTTGGTCAGGTACGCGCTCATTTCCAGCTCCGGATGCACGCCAGACGCGACCTTGCGGATCAGTTTCAGCACCAGGCTGTTGCCGATCACCACCGAACTGTTGGACTGTTCGGCGGACAGGTAACGTACTTCCGATTCCCCCGTCAGACCGAGACTCGCCAGTTCCGCCGTCGGCTCGAAATGGATCTCGCCCGCGCTGGATGGCAATACGATATTGCTTTGTATGCCATGCAAAACCGCATGCACAAAGGTGTCGAGGCTGAAGGCGTCGGTGATCAAACCGACCTGACGCACGCGCCGGACTCGAGACAAGGCCAGTTGCTGAGGCAACGCGGCACCCACCTGATCTTCGGAGATAAAACCGAACGGCAACTGATAGCGGCTGGTCTGGCCGCCACTGGTGACGTCGATTTCACTCAACAACACGGGGTGCAGCGGATCGCCGAAGCGCACGCCGTAAGCGATGTTGACCTGTTCGATGGCCGCGTCCTTGCCGGCAAACCAGCGGCGATTCTGTAGCCAGCTCGGCAAGATACCCTGCTCCAGCGTGCCGCGGGACGGCGCTTCGAGCAGTTCTTCCATGCGTTTTTTCAGCACCAGCGTGGTGAAGTCCGGCAGGCTTTGCGCCGGTTCCACGTGCCAGCTTGGCATCTGGTTTTCCGCCGCCAATACGAACCAATAGAAGCCGTAAGGCGCCAGGGTCAGCAGAAAATTCAACTGACCAATAGGCGGGAAGGCGTTACCGCCGAGCATCTCCACCGGCACCATGCCGACATAGGCCGACAGGTCCAGTTCCGCCGCTTGCGCGCTACGTGACACGTTGGCCACGCACAAGATGATTTCGTGCTTGCCATCCGGCCCGGTGAATTCCCGGGTGTAGGCCAGGATCCGCCGGTTGCTCGGCGAGAGCATTTTCAGCGTGCCGCGACCGAAGGCCTTGGACTGCTTGCGCACGGCGAGCATGCGCCGGGTCCAGTTCAGCAGCGAATGCGGGTCGCCGGCCTGGGTTTCAACGTTGACCGACAGGTAACCGTATTGCGGGTCCATGATCGGCGGCAGCACCAGGCTCGCCGGGTCGGCGCGGGAGAAACCGCCGTTACGGTCAATCGACCACTGCATCGGCGTCCTCACGCCGTCACGGTCGCCGAGGTAGATGTTGTCACCCATGCCGATTTCATCGCCGTAATACAGGGTCGGCGTGCCGGGCATCGACAGCAGCAAACTGTTGAGCAGTTCCACGCGACGACGATCGCGCTCCATCAATGGCGCCAAGCGGCGGCGAATGCCCAGGTTGATCCGCGCCCGACGGTCGGCCGCGTAGTAATTCCACAGGTAATCGCGTTCCTTGTCGGTGACCATTTCCAAGGTCAGCTCATCGTGGTTGCGCAGGAAAATCGCCCACTGACAGTTGGCGGGGATCTCCGGGGTCTGGCGCAGGATGTCGGTGATCGGGAAACGGTCTTCCTGGGCCAGCGCCATGTACATGCGCGGCATCAGCGGGAAGTGGAACGCCATGTGGCATTCGTCGCCGTTCAGGCCCTTGGCGTCGGTGTCGCCGAAATACAGTTGCGTGTCTTCCGGCCATTGGTTGGCCTCGGCCAGCAGCATGCGGTCCGGGTAATTGGCGTCGATTTCGGCGCGGATCTGCTTGAGGACGTCGTGGGTCTCGGGCAGGTTTTCGTTGTTGGTGCCGTCGCGTTCGATCAGGTACGGAATCGCGTCCAGACGCAGACCGTCGATGCCCATGTCCAGCCAGTAGCGCATCACCGACAGCACGGCTTTCATGACTTGCGGGTTATCGAAATTCAGGTCTGGCTGGTGGGAATAGAACCGGTGCCAGAAGTACTGACCGGCCACCGGGTCCCAGGTCCAGTTGGATTTTTCGGTGTCGAGAAAGATGATACGAGTGCCGTCGTACTTTTGATCGTCATCAGACCAGACGTAGAAGTCCCGCGCCGCCGAACCTTTCTTGGCTTTGCGCGCTCGCTGAAACCAGGCGTGCTGGTCCGAGGTGTGGTTGATGACCAGTTCGGTAATGACCCGCAGGCCACGTTTGTGGGCTTCCGAGATGAAACGCTTGGCGTCGGCCATGGTGCCGTAGTCGGAATGCACGCCACGGTATTCGGCGATGTCGTAGCCATCGTCGCGTCGTGGCGAGGGATAGAACGGCAACAACCAAATGGTGTTGACGCCCAGATCGGCAATGTAATCGAGTTTGGCGATAAGACCGGGAAAGTCGCCGATCCCGTCATTGTTGGAGTCGAAAAAAGACTTAACGTGAACCTGATAGATCACCGCATCCTTGTACCAGAGCGGGTCCTTGATAAAGGTGGCTGCCTTGGGTTTCTTCGCCATTTGAAACTCCTGAAAAACTCTGGAAAAACATCAACTGCCTGAAGAAATGCGATCAGTGTGGGAGCTGGCTGGCCTGCGATAGCGATGTGTCAGCGAGTATGTTCGGCGCTGACCCGCCGCTATCGCAGACAAGCCAGCTCCCACATTTGATCTTCGTCAGGCTCAGGAATTGGTAATTCGCCAAATCCCGAACGGTTGATTCGCCGGGTCGATCCGCATGAATTGGTACTTGCCGTGCCAGGTCCAGCGATGACCGCTCATCAAGTCTTCGCCCTGGGTGCTGGCGTCGTCGGGCAAGCCCATTTCCCACAGCGGTAATTCGAAATTCGCTTCCTGGACGTTAAGCGGATCAAGGCTGACAGCCACCAGAATGAAATTGCTGCCATCCGCGCTGCGTTTGCCGAAATACAGAATGTTGTCGTTCCAGGCGTTGTAGACCTTCAGGCCCAGATGCGTCTGCAGCGCCGGGTTCTGCCGGCGGATGCGGTTGAGCTGGGCGATCTCGGCAATGATGTTGCCCGGCGCGTTGAAGTCCCGTGGGCGGATTTCGTACTTCTCGGAATTGAGGTATTCCTCCTTGCCCGGCACCGGTGCCGCTTCGCACAGTTCAAAGCCTGAATACATGCCCCACAGACCGGAGCCCATGGTGGCCAGCGCGGCTCGGATCAGAAAACCGGCGCGTCCTGACTCATGCAAAAACGCCGGGTTGATGTCCGGTGTGTTGACGAAGAAATTCGGCCGGAAGCATTCGCGCCACGGTGACTCATTGAGTCCGGTGAAATAGGTGGCCAGCTCGGACTTGTTGTTGCGCCAGGTGAAATAGGTGTAGCTCTGGGAGTAACCGACCTTGCCCAACCGCGCCATCATCGCCGGGGTGGTGAAGGCTTCGGCCAAGAAGATCACCTCGGGGTACAGCGCCCGCACATCAGCGATCAGCCATTGCCAGAACGGCAGCGGTTTGGTGTGAGGGTTGTCGACTCGAAACAGTTTCACGCCCTCCTCGACCCAACCCACCACGATGTCGCGCAACTCGACCCACAGACTCGGTATCGCATCGCTGGCATAGAAATCGACGTTGACGATGTCCTGGTATTTTTTCGGCGGGTTTTCGGCGTATTTGATCGTGCCGTCCGGCCGCCAGTTGAACCAGCCCGGATGCTGCTGCAGCCATGGGTGATCCTGGGAACACTGAATCGCGAAGTCGAGGGCGATTTCCAGCCCATGGTCAGCGGCTGCCGCGACAAGACGCCGGAAGTCTTCGCGGCTGCCCAGCTCTGAATGAATGGCTTCATGCCCGCCCTCTTCGCTGCCGATGGCATACGGACTGCCCGGATCGTCCGGCCCGGCGGTCAGGGAATTGTTCGGACCTTTGCGGTAACTGCGGCCGATCGGGTGGATCGGCGGGAAGTACAGCACATCGAAGCCCATGTCCTGGATCATCGGCAGCCGCGCATGCACATCGTTGAAGGTGCCATGCCGGGCCGGATCGTCAGTGATCGAACGCGGAAACAATTCATACCAACTGGCGAACTGCGCCAGGTCCCGTTCGACGTCGAGCGGGTACTCGGGGCTGATGCTCAAATAGGTACGATGATCGGCCTGCGTCATCAGCTCGGCGCTACGCTGGTGCAAAAACAACTCGACCTGCTCGATTTCGAGCAGACCCGACAATTCATGGTGCAGCGCCGCCAGCTGTTCACTCAGCTGCCCTTCGGTGCGTTCGGCGGCTTGCTGGACCAGCGTTCGCCCCTCCTGCAACTCCAGGCTGATCGGCACCCTGGCTGCGTGTTTTTTCTCCAGCTCATAACAGAAGCTGGCGAACTGATCGATCCAGGCTTCGATGCAAAACACATAACGGCCCTGGCGCGCGACCCGGAACTGGCCCTGCCAACCGTTATTGCCCAGGTCGGCCATGACTTCGCTTTGCCAGGTTTCCTCGCCCTCGGCGTGCCAGCGCACTCGCACGGCCAACTTGTCGTGACCGTCGGCGAACACTTTGCTGGTCACCACCACGTCCTGACCCACCACGGCTTTGACGGCGAACTGCCCGCCATCGAGGGTCGGCATGGTGTTTTCGATTGCGATGCGCGGTAGCAGTAAAGCCTGCGACAGCGGCATATGAGGGTTGTAGTTCAGCTCTGTCGGTTTTTCAGCAGTCATCGAGCATCTCTCCTTTACGCCCCATGGACGCTCTTGTGTCTGTGGCTTGTAACTGGATAGCCATCCCGCAGGATCGTCCGCCCCGGAATGAACTCACTTAGGTTCCGAGCGACAGGCACCGGTAAAGTTCACGAGGATTTGCCTGGGTCTTCGGGGGAATCAATTCCTTTGCATGGTGGTCAACACACTTAAGCACGACTTACGCCATGTGCCACTGGAGACTGAATTTATGAGCATTCCGATCCCTGCCGAAACGCCTGATCCAAACATCGACAGCCCGACCATTCCGCCGACCGAACCTACGCCTGTGCCTGAGCAAGATCCGCCCGGCACCACCCCGCCACCGCGGGAAGAACCGCCAGAGACGATGCCGCCGGTGATCGTTACACCGTAGGAGCTGCCGAAGGCTGCGATCTCTTGATTTGCTTTTCAAGATCAAAAGATCGCAGCCTTCGGCAGCTCCTACGGGGTGTGATCCCTCTCCAGTAATCGCACGATCCTCGGCATCACACTGAATATCGCCAACGCCAGCAACGTACTGAACACCGCCGTCGCCTCTCGCCCCAACCCGGCCGAGACGCCGATGGCGGCGGTCATCCACAACCCCGCGGCGGTGGTCAGGCCTTTGACGTGCCCCTCGTCGCCCTCGTTGTTTTTCAGAATAGTCCCTGCGCCAAGAAAGCCGATCCCCGCGATCACACCCTGCACCACCCGGCTCATGGCATCGGCCTGCGAGCCGGACATTTGCGGCACCAGCACGAACAGCGCGGCGCCGAGGGCAACCAGCATGTGGGTGCGGACCCCGGCGGCCTTGCCCTTGTGCTCGCGTTCGAAGCCGAGAATCCCGCCCAACACCGCCGCCATCAGCAAGCGCACGGTAATGCGTCAGTTGTGAAGCGTCGCCAATGTCGGCGAACTCCGCTTGCAGGGTCACCCAAACCTCATGCCACCATGCGTTCATGGCGTTGTCCTTGTTAAAGGTCGTTTCAGGATGGACCGCGTCGACCATTAATCGGTTGCACAGAACGATGATCCTCGGCTGTGCCCTAACACCTTATAACCCGCAGAAAAAAGGACGCCTCCATGACTGTGCGCATCGAAAACCAGACCAGCTTCTTCATTACCGAGAACGGCGAAGAAATTCGTTTGTGTCCCGACGTCACCATCATTACCGACTCGGAAAAAGCCATGTCGGCGGTGGAGCTCAATGGCCAGCGCTTCTACATTACCGAAGCAGAAGCCGACGCATTGACCGTAGCAGGCGCAGTCGACGGGCGTAAGCATTTGAAGGCCACCGACAGTGATTCGGTGATTTGACTGACCCGGATCAACAACACCCGCAGACGCTTGATATAAGCGCCTGCATCCCGCTGCAGCGGGTGCATCAACTTGTCGCAGGCGGCGGATCAATGTCCATCTGATCCGCTTTTTATTGCAATAGGTGAGTCTGTTATGCAAACAGATCGCCGCTCATAGTGCTCAGGCCTGATGGAGGCTGATGAGCGAAAGACCATGAGCGATAGAATCCCCGTCCGAACCGTAGAAACCGCCCCTTTAATACAGAACCCTTCAGTGCAGAGCTATGAGCCTTCGCGTCCAAAGATGAAGGCCAAGTCCAGCGACAACCTGATCCACACCCGCAGCTTCACCGGTTTATTCCGTACCCTGCGCATGAGCGGCGCGGGGTTTCTGTTTCTGCTGTTCTTCGGCACGGTGTGGTTGAACTGGGGCGGCCGTCAGGCTGTGCTCTGGGACCTTTCCGAAAGCAAATTCCACATCTTCGGCGCAACCTTCTGGCCGCAGGATTTCATCCTGCTGTCGGCGCTGCTGATCATTGCCGCGTTCGGCCTGTTTGCGATCACCGTGTTCGCCGGGCGAGTCTGGTGCGGTTACACCTGCCCACAGAGTTCCTGGACCTGGATCTTCATGTGGTGCGAGAAGCTCACCGAAGGCGAACGCAACCAGCGGATCAAGCTGCAAGCCGCACCCTGGGGCCTGAACAAACTGATCCGCCGCTCGGCCAAGCACACCTTGTGGCTGGCCATCAGCCTGTTGACCGGCCTGACCTTTGTCGGTTACTTCACCCCGATCCGGCCGCTGGCCGAAGAACTGCTGACCTTGCAGATGGGCGGCGTCAGCCTGTTCTGGGTGCTGTTCTTTACCGGCGCGACTTACATCAACGCCGGTTGGCTGCGTGAAGCGGTGTGCATGCACATGTGTCCGTATGCACGGTTCCAGAGTGTGATGTTCGACAAAGACACCCTGACCATCTCCTACGACGTCGCCCGTGGCGAAAACCGTGGCCCGCGCAAACGTGACGTGGCACCGGCTGAAGTCGGCCTCGGTGATTGCATCGACTGCCAGTTGTGCGTGCAGGTCTGCCCGACCGGCATCGACATCCGCGACGGCTTGCAGATGGAATGCATCGGCTGCGCCGCGTGTATCGACGCCTGTGATTCGATCATGGACAAAATGGGCTACGCCCGCGGGCTGATCAGCTACACCTCGGAGCATCAATTGCAGGGTGGCAAGATACATTTGTTGCGGCCACGTTTGATCGGCTACACCGCGGTCCTGCTGGTGATGATCGGTGCGCTTGCCCTGGCGCTGGTGGAGCGGCCGATGGTGTCGCTGGACGTGAGCAAGGACCGTGGCCTGTTTCGCGAGAACAGTCAGGGGCAGATCGAAAACATCTACAGCCTGAAAGTCATCAACAAGACCCAGCAACGTCAGGACTACCGTCTGACCCTGGTCGACGGCGACGGCTTCCTGCTGCAAGGCAAGACCGAACTGAGCCTGGCCCCGGGCGAGATTGTGGACGTGCCGGTGTCGGTGGCAATGACTACGGAACGGCCGAGCAGCAGTTCGCAGACGATCAGCTTCAAGATTGTCGACAGTGATGAGCCAGAGATCTATAGCGTGGCAAAAAGCCGGTTTGTTGCGCCGATGAATCGTTGAGCCTTTAGACTACGGTGGCGCCAATCGCGAGCAAGCTCGCTCCCACACTGGATCTCCGGTGTTCACAAGACCAATGTGGGAGCGAGCTTGCTCGCGATGAATTCACCTCGATTTTACTGAATGACACCAATCGGGCACTCGATGAAACGCTACGAAAAATTCGCCGACGACATCGCTGAACTGATCCGCTCCGGTGTCCTTGGCCCCGGCCAGCGCGTCCCTTCCGTGCGCTACGCCAGCCAGACCTACGGGGTCAGCCCGTCCACGGTGTTCCAGGCCTACTACCTGCTCGAACGCCGCGGTCTGATCCGCGCTCGCCCGCGTTCCGGCTACTTCGTCAACGCGCACGCGCCGAGCCCGTTCTCGGAGCCGGTGATCAGCAGCCAGGTCAACGAGTCCACCGAAGTCGACGTCAGCGAACTGGTGTTCTCGGTCCTTGACTCGATCAAGGACCCGAACACCGTGCCCTTCGGCTCGGCCTTCCCCAGCCCGACCCTGTTCCCGCTGCAACGGTTGTCCCGCTCTCTGGCCAGTGCCGCCCGCGAGATGGACCCGCGCATGGTCGTCACCGACATGTCGCCGGGCAACCCGCAACTGCGTCGACAAATCGCCCTGCGCTACATGGTCGGCGGGCTGATGCTGCCCATGGAAGAACTGCTGATCACCAACGGCGCGCTGGAAGCGCTGAACCTGTGCCTGCAAGCGGTCACCGAGCCCGGCGATCTGGTGGCCATCGAAGCCCCGGCGTTCTACGCCTGCCTGCAAATACTGGAACGGCTGAAGCTCAAAGCCGTGGAAATCCCTGTGCATCCGCGCGATGGCATCGACCTTGGCGTACTCGCGCAAACCCTGGCACGGCACCCGATCAAGGCGGTCTGGTGCATGACCAGTTTCCAGAACCCGATGGGCGCGACGATGCCCGAGGTGAAGAAACAGGAACTGGTTGAGCTATTGCGCAGCCATCAGGTGCCGTTGATCGAGGACGACGTCTACGCAGAACTGTATTACGGCCAACAGGCGCCGAAACCGGCCAAGGCTTTTGATACCGAAGGGCTGGTGATGCACTGCGGTTCGTTCGCCAAAAGCCTGGCCCCCGGCTACCGCATCGGTTGGGTCGCCGCCGGGCGCTATGCGCAGAAGATCGAACGACTGAAACTCATGACGTCGCTGTGCGCGTCGATGCCCGCCCAGGCAGCCATTGCCGATTACCTGCAACACGGTGGCTACGACCGGCACCTGCGAAAACTGCGGTATGCCCTGGAAGAACAGCAAAGCGCCATGCTCGCCGCTATCGCTCGCTACTTCCCGGCGCAGACTCGCGTCAGCCAACCGGCGGGCGGTTACTTTTTGTGGCTGGAATTGCTACCGCAGATGGATTCGCTGAAGTTGTTTCAGATGGCGTTGGCGCAAGGGATCAGCATTGCGCCCGGGCCGATTTTTTCACCGACCCAGCGCTTCAGGAATTGTATCCGGCTGAATTACGGCAGCCCCTGGGATGAGACAGCCGAGAAGGCGATGGAGACATTGGGCCGGATTGTGCGGTCGTTCTGAAGGTTTGATGGCGTCACGACTAGCGCCTTCGCGAGCAAGTCGGATCGCCGCACCGCCGCTCCCACAATTGAACACATTCCAATGTGGGAGCGGGCTTGCTCGCGAAGAGGCCAGATCAGACAACAACGAATCTATAGGTTAACGCCCGCCACCGAGGTCAACGAATGTCCCGGTCGCATAGGAAGCCTTGTCCGACAGCAACCACACAATTGCTTCAGCCACTTCCTCCGGACGCCCGCCCCGAGCCATCGGAATCGCCGACTCCAGCTTGATGACCCGATCCGGGTCACCGCTCAACGCATGGAAATCGGTGTAGATGTAACCAGGACGCACCGCGTTGACGCGGATGCCTTCGCCGGCCACTTCTTTGGACAGGCCGATGGTGAACGTATCCAGCGCACCTTTGGAGGCGGCGTAATCGACGTATTCACTTGGCGCGCCCAAGCGTGAGGCCACCGAGGACACGTTAACGATGCTGCCACCCTGCCCGCCATGCTTGGGCGACATGCGCAGGATCGCGTGTTTGGCGCAGAGGATCGGCGCCAGGACGTTGGTTCTGAGGATTTTGAGAATACGGAATTCGGACATTTCATCGACTCGGGACTTATGCCCGACGGTGCCGGCGTTGTTCACCAGTGCCGTGACCCGGCCCAACTCAGTGTCCACGCGGTGGAACAGCGCGATCACTTCATCTTCAATGCTGACGTCAGCGCGCACTGCGATGGCTTGGGCGCCGAGAGCGCGGACTTGCTCCAGCACAGTTTGCGCAGCGGATTCGTCGGCCAGGTAGTTGATGCAGATCCGATAGCCTTGTTCGGCGGCCAACAGGGCGGTGGCAGCGCCGATACCGCGGCTGCCGCCGGTGATGACGATGACTTTGTCCATGCGAATTTTCCCCCATTCCAAGCGTTAGCGGTCGAGGGCAAGAATAACCGTCATCGCTGGCTTTTGCATGGGCTCACATCAATCACATTGTTCTCAACTCACCGCCAATTGCTCTGCACGCAGAATATCGACCATGAAGCGTTCGGCCGGCAACGGGTGCCCGAGCAGATAACCCTGCAGCGAATCACAACCGAGTTGCGTCAGGAAGTCTTGCTGCGAGTCGGTCTCCACCCCTTCGGCGACGATCCGCAACCCCAGTGCCTGGCCGAGGGCGACGATGGCGGAAACGATGGCGGCGTCATCGCTGTCACGCTCCAGGTCGCGGACAAAACCCCGGTCGATCTTCAGTTCGTTAGCCGGCAGGCGCTTGAGGTACATCAAGCTCGAATAGCCGGTGCCAAAGTCGTCGATCGACAGGTCGACACCCATTGTCGAAAGTTCCTGAAGCACCGTCATGCTCGCATCGGCATCGCTCATGGCGGTGGTTTCCGTGATCTCGAGGGTCAGGCTGTTGGCCGGCAAATGGTGAGTGGCCAAGACTTTGGCGACGCTCTGGACCAGGCCCGCGTGGCAGAACTGCAAGGCTGAAAGGTTCACTGCGATGCGCCAGTCGGTGTACCCGAGCACGTACCACTCGCGCATCTGACGGCAGGCTTCGTTGAGCACCCATTCGCCAATCGGAATGATCAGCCCGGTCTTTTCCGCCAGTTCGATGAACTTGTCCGGGAGCAACATGCCCTGGGTCGGATGCACCCAGCGCAGCAGCGCCTCGGCACCGACCGGCCGGCCATTGTTGGCATCGAACTTGGGTTGGTAATAGAGACTGAATTGCTGCTGATCAATGGCGATACGCAAGTCTTGCAATAACTGCAGCTGTTTGCGCGCGTTGCTGTTCATCGAGGCATCGAAGAAGCTATAGCCGTTTTTCCCGGCACCCTTGGCGTGATACATCGCCGCGTCGGCGTTCATCAGCAATTCCTCGGCGGTTTCACCGTTGCCCGGATAAATCGCGATGCCGACGCTGGCGGAAATCTGCAAGTCATGTTCGCCGACCCGGAACGAACGCCCGATCAGCCCGACCTGACGGGCCGCCAGGCTCAATGCGTCATTCTGCTCGCCGAGTTGCACCAGCAATACAAATTCATCACCGCCGATCCGCGCCAGGGTGTCCTGGCTGCGTAAATCCTCACGCAGGCGCAAGCCGACCTCACGCAACAACAGATCGCCCATATGGTGCCCAAAGGCATCGTTGACCGGTTTGAAACCGTCCAGATCGATGAACATCAACGCGAAACAACCGCCCTGCTCGCGCACCATGGACATCGCCTGATCGATGCGGTCAGCCAGCAACACGCGATTCGGCAGGCCGGTCAGGGTGTCATGCAGGGCCAATTGAGTCAGCTCGCGGTTGGCCTCGGTCAATGAGTGGGCAAGGCCTGCGGTGCGGGCCTCAAGGCGCGCATCGAGGATCGAGGTCAGTAACGCGAGGCTCAACACCGCCAGGGTGGTAATCAGTACCAGATTGTCCAGGCCCTTGCCGTTCAGGCCGCTGACGGCCGCGCCACAGAAGCTGCCATCCGGGAAACGCGCTGCCGCCATGCCGGTGTAGTGCATGCCGACGATCGCGAATCCCATGATCACCGCCGCACCGCCACGGATCAGGCCGACATAAGGTGTGTGCTGGCGCAGGCGGAAAGCGATCCACAACGCGGCGCCCGAGGCGACTACGGCGATCAGCAGCGAGGCGCCGAACAGCGTCGGATCGTAATCGATACCCGGCTGCATGCGCATGGCGGCCATGCCGGTGTAGTGCATGGCGCTGATCCCGGAACCCATGACCAGCGCGCCGAACGCCAATTGCCACGCTGGCAATTGTGGCTGGCTGACCAGCCACAGGGCAAAGCCGCAGGACAGGATGCCAATCAACAGTGACAGCAATGTGATGCCGACCTCGTAACCGAGGTCGATGGGCAATTTGAACGCGAGCATGCCGATGAAATGCATCGACCACACGCCAACCCCCATGGCAAAGGCGCCGCCAGCCGTCCATAGATGCACAGCCCGGCCCTTGGCCGTGGCGATGCGTTCGGTCAGGTTGAGCGCGGTATAGGAGGCGAGAATCGCCACAAAAAGCGAGATGATGACCAGCGTGGGGGAATAACTACCGATAAGCATGAGACTTCTCGCAAACACCCTCCGTACTGCTTCCATTCTCGGGGGGCAAATCGGGCGATTGTACTGATTACGCAAAAGAACGCACTGACAAAATAAGCAAATGGCCATCAAGCGATGAAACACTCGTTTGATACCTCGCGGCGGCCGCGTTCACCTGCAGCTGCCGGGCCTGCGAGGCTGCGTTCGGCTGCGAAGCAGTCGTAAACCCGGCACACGCGGTCTTCCTGAAACACCGTGTCGTCTGATTTCACGACTGCTACGCAGCCGAACGCAGCCTCGCAGGCTCGACAGCTGCTACGGAGTCTCGACTTGCCGTCAGAGAATGTGTCGCTATTCTTTGTCGCTCACCTGTAGCTGACCATCCCAGCCACCGCCCAGCGCCGCGATCAACTGCACACTGGCAATCAACCGGCTCTGCAACAGGCTCAGTACGCTGCGTTCATTGTTCAACGCTGTGGCCTGAACGACCACCACGCCCAGATAAGCGATCACACCGGCTTTGTACTGGTTCTGGGTCAGGCGCAAGGACTCTCGCGCCGCGTCCAGTGCTTCCTGGCGCACGCCCGCTTCGTCTTCCAGGACCTTGAGCTGCACCAGATAGTTTTCCACCTCACGGAAACCATCGAGCACGGTCTGGCGGTACTTGGCCACGGTCTCGTCGTAGGCCGCTTCGCTGCGGTCAACTTCCGCGGAGCGCTGACCGCCGTCGAACACGGTCATGGCCAATTGCGGTCCGACCGACCAGAAGCGGTTCGGCACGCTGATCCAGTTGGCATAGGTACTGCTGCTATAGCCGCCGTTCAGGCTCAGGGTCAAATCCGGGTAATACGCAGCCTTGGCCACGCCGATGTTGGCGTTGGCAGCCATCACCGAACGTTCAGCGGAGGCGATGTCCGGGCGGCGCTCGAGCAATTGCGAAGGCAGGCTCAGCGGTATCTCGGGCAACGCAGGGATGTCTTTGGTTTCTGCCAGGCTGAACTCGGCCGGCGGTAGCCCGATCAGTACGGCAATGGCGTTCTCGAATTGAGCGCGCTGCCAGATCAAATCAACCATGTCAGCCTCGGTGCTTTTGAGCTGAGTCTGAGCCTGAGCCACCGCGTCCTTGCCGGAGACACCGGCGCGGTATTGGTTTTCGGTCATTGTCAGCGAGCGCTGATAGGCCTCGACCGTCGCTTCCAGCAGGCGTTTCTGCTCGTCGATCACGCGCAGTTGCAGATAGTTCTGCACCAGTTCCGACTGCTGGCTCAAGCGCATCGCCGCCAGATCGGCAAAACTGGCCTGGGCGTTGGCGGTGTCGGCCTCAAGTCCACGGCGCAGTTTGCCCCAGATATCCGCTTCCCAACTGACCCCGGCCTGTGCGGTGTAAGTGTCACGAATCCCGCTGGAAGAACTGGTCAGGCTCGAACTGCTGCTGCCGGTGCCCTGGCTGGAGCGGTTTTTCCCGACGGTCAGGTCCACGGTCGGGAAAAACGCGCCACGGGCACTGCGCACCAAGGCCTGGGCCTGACGGTACTGGGCCTCGGATTGCGCGACGGTCTGGTTGGAACTGTTGAGTTTTTCGATCAGGCCATTGAGCTGCTGATCGCCATACAACTCCCACCAGGCGCCACGGGCCAGAGAATCGCCGGGATTGGCCTGACGCCAGCCTGCCGCTTCCTTGTATTGCGCCGGCGCAGCCGCTTGCGGGCGCTGGTAATCCGGGCCGATGGCGCAGGCGCTGAGCATCGCCACGCACAGCGCCAGGCTCAACAAACGCGAGCCTCGGGCCGTTACCAGCGGTGCAGCCAGAGTGATAAGCGAACGGTCAGTCATAGCGGAGTTTCCAGAGCAGCATCGGTACGCACCCCACGCCAGTGGTTGAAGCGATGGCGCAGTTTGTCGAGATAGAGGTAAACCACCGGGGTGGTGTAAAGGGTCAGCACCTGGCTGAAGATCAGCCCGCCGATGATGGTCAGGCCCAGCGGCTGACGCATTTCCGCACCTTCGGCGCGGCTCAGCAGCAACGGCAACGCGCCGAGGATCGCCGCCAGTGTGGTCATCAGAATAGGCCGCAGACGTTGCAAGCAAGCGCTGCGAATCGATTCCAGCGGCGCCATGCCCTGATGCCGTTCCAGCTGTAACGCCAGGTCGATCATCAGAATGGCGTTCTTCTTCACCACGCCGATCAGCAGGAACAGCCCGAGCAACGAGATCAGGCTGAACTCACCGCCCAGCGCATAGATCGACAGCAACGCACCGACCCCGGCCGACGGCAAGGTCGAGAGAATGGTCAGCGGATGGATATAGCTTTCATACAGCACACCGAGCACCAGATACACCGCCACCAGCGCGCCGAGAATCATCCAAGGCTGGCTCTTCTGGGTCGCGGCGAAGGCGTCGGCGGTGCCGGCCATTTTCACGATCACGTCTTCCGGCATACCCAGTTTGGCGATAGCCCGCTCGATGGCCGCAGTGCCCTGCTCCACCGTCACGCCTTCGGCCATGTCGAAGGAAATGCTCTCGGAGGCGAACTGGCCTTCGTGGCTGACGCGGTCGTCTTCCAGGCTGTTTTCGTAATGAGCGATGGTCGAGAGCGGAATCCGCGCGCCGTCAGCGGTGATCACCTGAACCTGTTTGAGGGTGATCGGGTCCTGGGCATATTTGGGATTGACCTCCATGACCACCTGATACTGGTTAAGGCTGTCGTAAATCGTCGAAATCTGCCGCTGGCTGTAGGCGTTGTTCAGCACTGCGGTGACCATGTCCATGTCGACACCCAGGCGTTTGGCCTGATCACGATCGACGATCAGGGTCACCTGCTGGGCGCCACGGCCTTCACGGGCATCAATCGCCGTCAGCTCCGGCAACGCCTTGAGTGCGGTAACGACTTTCGGATACCACTCGCGCAACTCGCCAAGGTCGGCGCTTTGCAGGATGTAGGAATACTGGGACGTGGTCTGTTCACGACCGCCACCAAACTGCAGGTCTTGATCGGCCATCAGCATCAGCTGCGCACCGGCGACCTTGGGCATTTCCTTGCGCAGGCGTTCGATGACCTTTTGCGCAGAAATGTTTCGCTCCTTGATCGGTTTCAGCCGCACCAGCATGAATGCATTGTTGGTGCCGTTGGTGCCGCCGATGAAGCCGGCGACACTTTGCACCGCGTCATCCTTGAGCACGGCACGGCGGAAGGTTTCCATTTTCGGCTGCATCACACTGAATGACAGCCCGTCGTCGCCGCGCACGAAACCGATCAGCTGGCCGGTGTCCTGCTGAGGTAAAAATGTTTTAGGAACAACGATATACAGCGCAATGTTAACGCCGACTGTCACTATCAGGCTAAGCAAGGTCAACCGGCGGTGACGCAGCACCCAGTCGAGGCTTGTGGCGTATTTGCCGACCATCCACTCGTTGGCGCGCTGACTCCAGCGCTGCAAACGGTTTTCCTCACCGGGTGTATGGGGCTTGAGCCAGCGGGCGCAGAGCATCGGGGTCAGCGTCAAGGAGACCACCAGCGACACCACGATGGACGCCGCCAACGTGATGGAAAACTCGCGAAACAGGCTTTCGACAATCCCGCCCATGAACAGGATCGACAGGAACACCGCCACCAGCGAGACGTTCATCGACAGCAAGGTGAAGCCGACTTCCTGCGCCCCCAGGTACGCGGCCTTCATCGGCGGTACGCCTTTGTCGATGTGCCGCGAAATGTTCTCCAGCACCACAATGGCATCGTCCACCACCAGCCCGGTGGCCAGAATCAGCGCCATTAGCGACAGGTTGTTCAGGGAGAATCCGTAGAGGTACATGACCGCAAAGGTGCCGACCAGCGAGACAGGCACCGCAAGGGTCGGAATCAGCGAGGCGCGGAAGTTACCGAGGAACAGGAACACCACCAGAATCACCAGCGCCACGGCAATTAACAGGGTCATTTCCGCTTCGTGCAAGGTCGCCTTGATCACCGGCGACCGGTCCATCGCCACGTTCAGCTTCACGCTGGCCGGCAACACGGCCTGCAACGCCGGCAGTTGAGCCTTGATTTCGTTGACCGTCTCGATGATGTTGGCGCCGGCCTGACGGTTGATCACCAGCAGTACCGCCGCGTCGTTGTTGAAGAAGCCGCTGTTGTAGCGGTCTTCGACGCCGTCGCTGACCTTCGCCACGTCCTTCAAGCGCAAGGCCGCGCCGTCCGCGTAGTGAATGATCAGCGACTCGTAATCCTTGGCTTTCTCGAGTTGATCGTTGGCCTGAACCTGCCACAACCGCTGGCCATCTTCGACCGACCCTTTTGGCCTGCGCACGTTGGCGTTGGCGATGGTGTTGCGCACATCGTCCAGCGCCACGCCGTACTGGTTGAGCGCCTGCGGCTCGAGTTCGATGCGCACCGCCGGCAAGGAACTGCCGCCGATCTGCACTTCGCCGACGCCCTGCACCTGAGACACGCTCTGGGACAGAATCGTCGAGGCCAAATCGTAGAGCTGGCCCTTTTCCAGTACGTCGGAGGTCAGCGACAGCACCATGACCGGCGCCTGGGACGGGTTGACCTTCTTGTAGGTCGGCATGCTGCGCATCCCGCTCGGCAGCAGGTTGCGCGAAGCGTTGATCGCCGCCTGCACTTCCCGCGCCGCGCCGTTGATGTCGCGGTCCAGGTCGAACTGCAAAATCACCCGGGTCGAGCCCTGGCTGGAGCGGCTGCTCATGGTGTTGACCCCGGCGATGGCGCCGAAGGAGCGTTCCAACGGCGTGGCCACCGTCGAGGCCATGACCTCCGGGCTCGCACCGGCCAGACTCGCCTGAACCACGATCACCGGGAAGTCCATCTGCGGCAACGGCGCCACCGGCAACAGGCCGAAGCTCACGCCGCCCAGCAGCAGGATCGCCAGGCTCAGCAACATCGTCGCGACCGGGCGCTTGATGAAAGGTCCGGACAGGTTCATGGCTGTTCTGCCGCTTCCACGGCTTCAGGCTTGCGACCCCAGCGCCGACCGAGGCGGTCGAAATACAGATAGATGACTGGAGTGGTAAACAACGTCAGCACCTGACTCACCAACAAGCCGCCCACCATTACCAGACCCAACGGTTGACGCAGTTCCGCGCCGGAGCCGGTCGCCAGCATCAGTGGTACCGCGCCGAACAACGCGGCCAGTGTGGTCATCAGAATCGGCCGGAAACGCAGCAGCGCCGCCTGATAGATCGCCGTTTCCGGGTCCATGCCCTGATTGCGTTCAGCGTCGAGGGCGAAGTCGATCATCATGATCGCGTTCTTTTTCACGATACCGATCAACAAAATGATGCCGATGATCGCGATCATTCCCAGATCATTCCCGCTCAACAGCAACGCCAGCAGGGCTCCAACCGCCGCCGAGGGCAAGGTCGAGAGAATGGTGATCGGGTGGATGTAGCTCTCGTAGAGCACGCCGAGCACGATGTACATGGTCACCACTGCCGCCAGAATCAGGAGCAAGGTGCTCGACAGCGACGCCTGGAATGCCTCGGCCGCGCCCTGGAACTGGGTCTGCACGCCAATCGGCATGCCGATGTCTTTCTGCACCTGGTCGATGATCTCCACCGCATGCCCCAGCGCCACGCCGGGCGCGAGGTTGAAGGACATCATCACTGCCGGGAACTGACCGATATGAGTGATCGCCAGCTGCGCCTGACGCTCCTCGATGTGCGCCAGACTGGACAGGCGTACTTGTCCGCCGTCGGTGGTTTTCACGTGAATCTGATTCAGCGCATCCGGGCCGATCTTCTCGCCGGCCTGCGATTGCAGCACCACGCGGTATTGGCTGGCCTGGGTGTAGATGGTGGAAATCTGCCGCTGACCAAAGGCGTCGTACAGCGCATCGGTGATGTTCGACACCGACACACCGACCCGCGACGCCGCATCGCGGTCAATCACCAGATAGACCTGCAAGCCCTTGTCCTGCAAATCGCTGGCGACGTCGGTCAGCTCTGGCCGTTGGGCCAGGGCTTCCACCAGACGACCACTCCACAGACTGAGCAGCTCGGAATCCGGCGACGACATGCTGAACTGGTATTGAGTCCGGCTGACGCGGTCTTCGATGGTCAGGTCCTGCACCGGCTGCATGAACAGGCGTATGCCGGGGAGCTTGTCCAGTTCCGGTTGCAGACGTGCGATCACCTCGGTGGCGCTCAGATCGCGGTTACTGTGGGATTTGAGGTTGATCAGCAGACGACCGCTGTTGAGCGTCGAGTTGTCACCGTCGACGCCGATGTAGGACGACAAGCTCTCCACCGCCGGGTCCGCCAGGATCACTTTGGCCAATTCCTGCTGACGCTCGCTCATCGCAGCAAAGGAAATCGACTGCGGCGCCTCGGAAATCCCCTGGATCACCCCGGTGTCCTGCACCGGGAAGAAGCCCTTGGGCACTATCATGTAAAGAAACACAGTCAACGCCAGCGTACCGATGGCCACCATCAGGGTCAGCGGTTGATGCTTGAGAACCCACTTTAACTTGCGCCCGTAAGCCGCGATCATCCAATCAATTGTGGCGCCACTGGCCCGGTAGAAACGGCCCTGTTCCTCTTCCTTCGGTTCACGCTTGAGCAGCCGCGCACACATCATTGGCGTCAGGGTCAGGGACACCACCAGGGAGATCAGGATCGCCACCGCCAGGGTGATGGCAAATTCGCGGAACAACCGCCCTACCACGTCGGCCATGAACAGTAACGGAATCAGTACTGCAATCAGCGACAGGGTCAGGGAGATCAGGGTGAAGCCGATCTGTTTGGCGCCCTTGAGCGCCGCATTCAGGGGGCTGTCGCCCTCTTCGATAAATCGGGAAATGTTCTCCAGCATGACGATCGCATCGTCCACCACGAAACCGGTGGCGATGGTCAGTGCCATCAGGGTCAGGTTATTGACCGAGAAACCCGCGAGGTACATCACGCCGAAGGTGCCGATCAGCGACAGTGGCACGGCCACTGACGGAATGATCGTGGCGCTGGCCCGACGCAGGAACAGGAAGGTCACCATCACAACCAGCGCAATGGCGATCAACAATTCGTGCTGCACGTCGGTGACCGAGGCGCGGATGGTCTGGGTGCGGTCGGTCAGCACGGTGACTTCGAGACCGGCCGGCAGGTTGTCGGTGATGCTCGGCAGCAGGGCTTTGATCCGGTCGACCACTTCGATGACGTTGGCGCCAGGCTGACGCTGGATGTTCAACAACACCGCCTGGTTTTCATTGGCCCACGCCGCCAGACGTTCGTTTTCCGCACCATCGACGATCTCCGCCACGTCCTTGAGCCGCAACGGCGCGCCGTTGGCGTAGGCGAGGATCAGGTTGGCGTAGTCCTTGGGCGAGGTCAGTTGATCGTTTGCATCGAGCATCGACACCCGGGTCGGGCCGTCGAAGTTGCCCTTGGGCTGGTTGACGTTGGACGCGCCGATCAAGGTGCGTACGTCCGACAGGTTCAAGCCATTGGCCGCCAGCGCCTCGGGGTTGACCTTGATCCGCACGGCCTGACGCTGGCCGCCGGCAATGCTGACCATGCCGACGCCGCTGATCTGGGCAATTTTCTGTGCCATGCGCGTGTCGACCAAATCATTGAGCTTGGGCAGCAGCATGGTCTTGGAGGTGATGGCCAGCGTCAGCACCGGGGTGTCCGCCGGGTTGACCTTGTTGTACACCGGCGGCGCCGGCAGGTCCTTGGGCAGCAAATTGGTCGCGGCGTTGATCGCCGCCTGCACCTGCTGCTCGGCGACATCCATGTTGATGTCGAGGCTGAAACGCAGGGTCAGCACTGAAGCACCGCCGGAACTGGTCGAAGCCATCTGGGTCAGGCCGGGCATCTGCCCGAATTGACGCTCAAGGGGCGCTGTCACGGCGCTGGTCATGACATCCGGGCTGGCACCGGGATACAGCGTCATGACGCGGATGGTCGGGTAATCGACCTGAGGCAATGCCGACACCGGCAACAGCCGATAGGCGATCACGCCGGCCAGGATGATGGCCAGCATGCTCAGGGTCGTGGCGACCGGGCGAAGGATGAACAGCCGCGAGATGTTCATGCGCCGCCCTTCTTCGCCTTGTCGGTGGTCGTCGCGTCAGGCACCGTGGCGGCCGATTTGCCTTGCAGGTGCTCGGTCGGGGTGGTCGGTACATCCTTGGTGTCGTTGACCACTTCCACTTCGCTGCCTTCCTTCAAGCGGTCAGTGCCTTCAAGGACCACGCGATCCCCGGGGGCCAGGCCTTCGGTAATCACGGTGTTTTCACCGTCACTGGCGCCAACTTTCAACTGACGAATCGCGACTTTCTTGTCGCCGTCCAAGGCGTAGACAAACGTGCCGTTGGTGCCGAACTGAATCGCTGCCGAAGGTGCGAGCACCACGTCTTTGAGGGTGTCGGCCAGCAGGTGGACGTTGACGAACTGGTTCGGGAACAGCGCCTGATCGCGGTTCTCATAACGAGCCTTGAATTTCAGGGTGCCGGTGGTGACGTCGATCTGGTTGTCCAGGCTCTGCAAGACGCCGGTGGCCTGCAACTTGGTGTCGCCACGGTCCCAGGCTTCGGCGGGCAGTTTGGCGCCGGTGCGATAACGGGCCAGCACGGTCTCCAGGCTGTTTTCCGGCAAGGTGAAGGCAACGCTGATCGGTTGGGTCTGGGTGATGATCACCAGCGCGGTGGTGTCGTTGGCCGCCACCAGGTTGCCGACATCCAGCTGACGCAAGCCCACACGCCCGGCAATCGGGGCGCGGATCTTGGTGAATTCCAGATTGAGCTTGGCGTCGTTGACCGCCGCCTGATTGGTTTTGACCGTGCCCTGATACTGGCCCACCAGCGCTTCGGCGGTGTCCAGGGTCTGCTTGGCAATACTGTCTTCGCGATACAGGCCGCGATAGCGTTCCACATCGACCTGGGCGTTTTTCAGTTGTGCCTGGTTCTGCAGCAACGTGCCTTCAGCCTGAAGCAAGGCGTTCTGGTAAGGACGCGGGTCGATTTCAGCCAGCAGATCGCCAGCCTTGACCATCTGCCCTTCCTCGAAGGAGATCTTCATCAGTTCACCGCCGACGCGGCTGCGCACATTAATGGTGTTCAGCGCCGTCACGGTGCCCAGCGCCTTGTAGTACAGCGGGAAGTCGCCCTTGACTGCTGGCGCGACACGCACTGGAACAGGTCCGGTCGCCCCGCCGAAACCTGGACGCATCCCCCCCGACCTGCCGGTATGGCCGGCAACGGCTTTTTGCCCTGCGCCCTCTTTTTGGGCAGTGCCGGCGGGCCAGAATTTCCAGCACAGGCCAGCGATGACCAACAGGACAAGCAGGCCGAACAGCCAGCGACGGGGACTACGGGAAACGGAGGATTGCATGGAATGATCAACCATTGGGCGCGTGGGCTTCTTCTACAGGAGGCTGAACGATAAGCACTGGCGGGCATTAAGCAAAGCGGCTTTACCGGCAATTTACCTTTGGCTTACGTAACAGGATGTTTTGCCAAGACACTGAATCACAAATGAAAACGGCCTGGACAGTGCCAGGCCGTTAACAATTGTAATGCTTTACTTATTTAAGAACGGCAAGTGCCGCTTCGTAGTTCGGTTCTTCAGCGATTTCCTTGACCAGTTCGCTGTGCAGAACGTTGTCGTTTTCGTCCAGAACCACGACGGCACGGGCCGTCAGGCCTTTGAGCGGGCCGTCAGCGATGGCAACGCCGTAGTTCTCGATGAACTCGGCACCGCGCAGGGTCGACAGGTTTTGTACGTTTTCCAGGCCTTCGGCGCCGCAGAAGCGCGCTTGAGCGAACGGCAGGTCAGCGGAAATGCACAGCACGACAGTGTTGGCGACATCACTGGCCTGGGCGTTGAACTTGCGAACCGAAGTCGCGCAGGTCGGGGTATCGACGCTTGGGAAGATGTTCAGCACTTTGCGCTTGCCGGCGAAGCTCGCCAGGGTCACGTCGGACAGATTGCCGGCAACCAGGGAAAAGGCTGGCGCCTTGGAACCGGCTTGTGGCAGTTGGCCGTTGACTTGAACCGGGGAGCCTTTAAGAGTGACTTGAGCCATGAACGGAGTCCTTCTGAACGTTGTTGTAGAGAATTTTGAAGAGGCCGAAGTTAACCACGAAATGGCCCGACGACCTATGCCCAGATACAAATTGTGAAGTGTCGCCCCCTAAATTGGATACAACTCTAACAATCAACACAAAACCTGTGGGAGCGAGCTTGCTCGCGATAGCGGACTAACAGTCGACTGGTACACCGCTATCGCGAGCAAGCTCGCTCCCACAGGATCGGATGCATGCAAGGCAGCCAGCGCTGTCGATTCAAGCGACGGCCATTCGACTAACCTGTGAATCACTAACATCCAGCGGAGATAAGACCATGCGATTCATGATCATTGTGAAAGCCAGCCAGGATTCCGAGGCCGGTGTGATGCCCAGCGAGGAACTGTTGACCGCGATGGGCAACTACAACGAGGAGCTGGTCAAAGCCGGCATCCTCATCGAGTGCGATGGCCTGCAACCCAGCAGCAAGGGCGCCCGGGTGCGATTCTCGGGTGAAAAGCGCACGGTGATCGACGGCCCGTTCGCCGAAACCAAGGAACTGATCGCCGGCTACTGGATTTGGCAGGTGAAGTCGAAACAAGAGGCAATCGAGTGGGTCAAGCGCTGCCCCAACCCGATGCCAGGCACCGACGCCGAGATCGAGATTCGCCAGGTGTTCGAGGCCGAAGATTTCGGGGCTGAGTTCACACCGGAGTTGCGAGAGCAGGAGGAGCGACTTCGCGAGCAGGCGAAAAAACGCTGAATAATCCAATCAATGTGGCAAGGGGGCTTGTCCCCCTCGCCACATCGGCAGTCCATGGATCTCTACCCCCTGTTTCCCAACAACTTTTTAGTACACGGAACTCACGCAAACGTGTACAAAAAACCAAGGATTCCCCCTTCGGCTGGCGAACCCGGCGTCAGCTGCTAGCTTCAACAGAGTGTCCTACAGGCCCGGTACCCACCCTCCAGGATGACTACACGCCCGCGCCTCACGACACCAATATCCACACCAATGACGTTCTAATGCGTGGCACTTAACCCTCGCTCCCGGCGATATTATTGGTGTGGCGCAGTTGCTGCGCGCCACCGTGCCAATCAACACTCGCCCCCACCCAAACGGCGGCTACAGCAACGGCGATGGCCTACTGCAATTCGCACAGCTCGCCGGGACCAACGTCACCTTCGGTATGAGGACTTTGATATGCACGTTGCAATTCGCGCAGCCGGTTTCAGCCTGATGACGATGTTCGTCAGTTGCGGCGTCGGTGCTCGGGACCTCGATATGCGGATCGGCAAGATCGCGATGGCAGGCGAATCGCCGACCCAAGAATCGATCGCCAGGCTTTACGCCGAGCTGGATTTCCAAAAGGCGACCCAAAGTTATCTGTGGGCCTTGCCGCTGGTTTCCTACGCGCTGTGACAGGAAGAACTCCGTGACAAACTCGGCGTTCAGGCGGCGACCTGTCGGTGAGTGATGCTGCGCCTCCACGATCATTCCCACGAGTGCCTCAGTGGCTAGGTCGGTTTCCTGAGCGCGAATGCCACTGGCCGTGTTCACAGCCGCTCTGCCACCAGGGCGATCGAGATCACTTCATAGGGCTTCAGGCTTTCAGTCTTGCTGCTCACGGCGGTGATGGCGGCGCGCACCACGATCACACCCGGACCAGGACCTGCGGCCAACGGCAGGGATTTACCGATTTCGCGCTTGAGTGCCTGATCGTAGTAACGGGTGATTCCGTTCAGGGTCGCCTGAGGGATTTTCACGGTCGGTTGAGGTTTGGGATAGAGCTGGGTCGGTTCGATGTAAACACTGGTGAATTTGTTGATGTCGAGTTTGGGGTCCACCCAGCGCATCACCATGACCGTGGCACCCGAGGGTGGCAACGCTACACAGTAAATCACAACCGTCATTTGACAGACGCCGGCCATCCGGCAAAGTCGCGTCGAGCTTGAACGCGCGCCTGACGGCAAACGCACCCGGACTATGGAAGTCGCAATGCCGAAACATAAAAATAAAGCGGTACAGACAAACCCTGATTCGCCACCGACCTTGATTAACCGTTACCTGTTTCCCGTCACCCTCGGCGTCTTGCTATTGGCCGTCGCGGGCATCGGCTGGTTTCTGTTCAGCAGCAAACCGGCCCCCGTGACTTATGCGCCTGTCAGCGCTCCGGTCGCTCAGCCGGCCAAACCGCAGCCGGTCGCCGTGGCGCAGGCAACGATGGTCGATGAGCAACAATGCCAAGGCTGCCACAGCGAGCAGGTCAAGGACTGGCAAGGCTCCCATCACCAATTGGCAATGCAGGAAGCCAATGCCGAGACGATGCTGGGCGACTTCAATAACGTCTCCTTCAAAGCGGAAAATGAAACCACCCGTTTCTCGCGCAAGGGCGACGAATTCTGGGTCAACACCCCCGGCATTGACGGCAAGAATGCCGACTTCAAGGTCGCCTACACCTTCGGCATCGCGCCGTTGCAGCAATACCTGATCGAGGTCGGCGAAGGTCGGTTGCAGGCCCTCGGCGTGGCCTGGGATACCGAGAAGCACCGCTGGTTTCACCTCTATCCGGGCCAGGGTGTGAACTTCAAAGACCCGTTGCACTGGAGCAAGCCGAGCCAGAACGCCAACTTCATGTGCGTCGAGTGCCACACCACCGGTTACAAACGCAATTTCGATGCCGCGAAAAACACCTTCGACAGTCACTGGAACAGCCTCGGTGTCGGCTGTCAGGCTTGCCACGGTCCGGCTTCCAATCACCTGGAATGGACGGCAAAAAAAGGTGACATGGTCCATGCCGGTTTTGCCCTCGACCTGAAGGACAAGAACGCCACTGTCGAAATCGAAACCTGTGCCCGCTGCCACTCGCGCCGCGCGCCTTTGGGCGATGGCTTCACCGTCGGCAAGCGTCTGATGGATGACTACCTGCCGAGTACCCTGACCCGCGAGTTGTATGCGCTGGACGGCAAGATCAAGGACGAAGTGTTCGAACACGGCTCCTTCGCCCAGAGCAAAATGTTCGACAAGGGCGTGCGCTGCAGCAACTGCCACAACCCGCACAGCACCGAGCTGAAGGCACCGGACAACGGTGTCTGCCTGCAATGCCACAACACCGCCGGCAAGACTTCGGTGGACGGCGTCGACGGCAAAGGGCTGCAAGCGAAGAACTACGATTCCATCGAACACACCCGCCACACCATGGGCCAGCCGGGTTCGCAGTGCATGGATTGCCACATGCCCGGCAAGTTCTACATGGGTAATGACTTCAGGCATGACCACAGTTTCAGCATCCCCAACCCTGAGCGGGCGAAAAAACTCGGCACCCCGGATGCTTGCCTGACCTGTCACCAGGGCAAGGCTGGCGACAAGGTCACCGAGCAATTCAAGCTCTGGAACACCACCACCGCGCAGGCACCGCGTTACGACGAAAGCCTGTGGCTGATTCGCAACGGTCAGCCCGGCGCGGCACAAGCCTTGTACGAGCAGCTTCAACGCAGCAATTTGCCAGCGATTCAGCGCGCGACCCTACTCGCCGAGTTGCCGCTGTACCCAAGCGAACAGGCGTTGAAACTGGCCACCAAGGACTTGAACAACCCGGCCCCACAAGTGCGTGAAAGCGCCGTTCGGGCGATCAGCGCGTTCCTGCCGCCACCGGAGCGTGCGTCGCTGCTAACGCCGTTGCTGAGTGATCCGGTGAAGGCTGTGCGGATCGTCGCAGCCCGGGATCTGCTTAGCGTGGCCCGTAATGGCTTGGGCAGCGCCCAGGACCACTGGAATGCAGCCATCGCTGAATACGAGGAAGTCCAGAAGAGCCTGGCCGAACGCGCCGAAGCCAACCTCAACCTGGCCATGCTCTATCAGGCCAGCGGTCGTAGCGACGAAGTCGAAGCGCTGCTGCGCACCGCACTCAAACGCGATCCGGATTTCTACCCGGCGCTGGTGACGCTGGTGCAATGGCTGGAGGCGAACGGACGCAGTCAGGAAGCTCAGACGCTGCTGGAGCAGAGCCTGAAAGCACATCCGGATGCCGCCCTGCTGCAACACACTCAAGGCCTGTCGCTGGTGCGCGCGGGCAAATCAGCCCAGGCCATGCCGGCCCTGCGCAAAGCCGCACAACTGGAGCCTCAGAACGCCCAATACGGTTACGTGTTGGCGGTGGCGTTGCACGACAGCGGCAAGGTCGATGAGGCCTGCCAAGAGCTGGAGCGGCTGCTGAAAGTGCAACCGGCAAATCGCAATGCCCGGTTGTCGTTGATCCAGTACTACCTGGATAACGGGCAGGAACCGAAGGCGCAGGTGTTACTGCAAGGCTGGAAGAAAATGAACATGGGGGATCCGGCGTTGAAGTGATGGGGGGCTGATCCAAAGGCCCCTCGCGAGCAAGCTCGCTCCCACATGGATCTCTGGTGTACACAGATTGTGTGGCCACAACAGACCCACTGTGGGAGCG
>NZ_SOPU01000023.1:180187-263403 GCF_004402115.1 Pseudomonas sp. F01002
CGTCCCCACCAGTAAAATCGCCGCGCCGAACAGGAAGTCGATGTTGTACAGCTGAAAGTCCTGCAACGGCCCGACCAGAAACACCCGGATCGCCCCGATACTCACCAGCGTGGCGAGAAAATCGATGCCCGGCTCGTCGCGATAAAACACATGCATCAGCGGCAGGCAAATCACCAGCAGCAACAGCAAGACGATCACTTTGAACGAGCCTTTGCGCTCGACGCTGAACGCACATTCGTTGACGGCGTAAGGCTTGTAATCCTCGTCACGCACCAACGCGTTTTTCTCGTTGATGTACTCGGCCCGGTTGTACTTCTGAATGGGTGTAAAGGTGTTCGACATCTCCATCACCGTGGTGATGTGGCGAAAGCGCAAGTCGATGCGCTCATTGCCCTTGAGGTAATACAGCACCGGTTTGTAGCCGTAGCGGTAGGTGTCGAAGGGAAACTCGCTGGCGCGTCCCTGTACGCCGATCGGTCGCGGCTCCAGCTCCGCGTAGGCACTTTTGTTGTCTGAGGCGAGGTTACGGCTCAGGGGTTTGATCCTGACCTGTTCGAGAAAAATCGGCGTGGCGCCGTAGGACCATTGCAGTGGTTCCAGGCGCAAGCGCAGCTCGTTTCGGCCCAGGTCGTAGCGGTTGAAAGTGCGCTCGGAAACAATCACCGCGCCGCTGAGCAGGAACTCGCCACGCAGGTTGTTGGTGATGCGCAGGGTCAACTGATCCTTGCCCAGCGACAGCGCATCGGCGGCCGGTGGCGTGCCGCACCAGGCATAACTGTCGAACGCACCACCCAACTGCCCGCCGCGGTTTTCCTGGAACACATAAAAGTAACCGCCCCACAGGGTCAACATCAGCAGAAACGCGGTTAACCCTAAAATCTTCTTGCCCACACTCAAACCAGACTCCTTTCGGTACGACTTCCTTATGAAATGCGGACTCTACCAAAGTGCCATCATCGACCCAAGTACAAATGCCTTGCGCCACCACACACCATTTCCCAAGGCGTGCGACTACACCGAATTAATTTAAATTCTGGATGATGGCTCACTGCCATTAGTGCTAGAGTCCGCGCCGGGCAGTCAGCCCCCAATACTCACAACGAGGGCGACATGAAGCGTACCTCGGCCAATGACGGCAATCCCGGTCTCAAGGATCATCAATGAAAGCTCTCCGCACGCTGTTCACCGTTACAGCCCTGACCGCCACACTGCTGACTTCGGGCTGTGCAAGCATCGTAGGCGACAGCAAATACCCAGTGAACGTGTCGAGCACTCCAAGCGGTGCCGACTTCACCATCAAGAACAAGGACGGAGTCGTCGTTCATAACGGTTCCACACCCAATACCGTTACCCTGCCTTCAGGTCGGGGCTACTTCAAAGGTGAGGCCTACACCATCACCTTTAAGAAAGAAGGTTATGCCGATACCAGCGCTACGCTGGAAACAAGCATGAGTGGCTGGTATTGGGGCAACCTGTTGTTGGGTGGGTTGATTGGCATGCTCGTTGTCGATCCACTCACTGGCGCGATGTACAAACTTCCCGCCGATGCTGCGGGCAATCTCGGCAGCCCACTGCCTGGTGAAGCGCCAAAAAGCCTGACACTGCTCGAAATTGATCAGCTTTCTCCAAGCGATCGAGCTGCTCTGGTCCGCATCAACTGACAGCGCTCGGCGCATCCAGCTCTACAGGATGCGCCGTCCTCACCGGGGTTTCTACTGACGCCGTCGAAACAATGGCCGCGGCTCAATCACCGAACGCCCATACAGCACACTCATCCCGGCCAGCCCCTTGAGCGCATCTTCAACCGACTTGTCCTCACGCACCGCAAAGCTGTCGAACCCGCATTGGCGCATGTGGCTAAGTTGATCGCGCAGTACGTCGCCGACCGCGCGCAACTCGCCCGTCCAGCCCAATCGAGTGCGCAGCAAGTACGCCTGGCTGTAACCGCGACCATCACGGAAACTCGGAAAGTCCAGGGCGATCAGCGGCAGGTGTGAAAACCACGGCTTGAGGCTGTCCACTTCATCGTCCGGCCCCAACCACACACCCTTTTGCGGTGGACCTTCAAGCCAGCGGGCCAACGGCAGAATCACTGCACCCGCCGGCCATTCATCGTTGACATCCCTGACCAGAGTCCATGGATCATCAGCGACAATCCGCGCCACACCCTCCTCCAGCCGCAGCAAATTGTTCATGCCGACACCTCCAACAGCTTCGGATAGACCTGCTCTTTGAACGGTTCCAGACCGATGCGCTGCAACGTGTCGACGAACACTTCCTCACTCTCGCGGTAATTGACGAACGTGGCGATGATCCGCTCGATCACCCCGGGCACTTCGGCGGCGCTGAAGGACGGGCCGATGACTTTGCCCAATGCGCTGTTCTTGCCCTGAGCCCCGCCGAGGGTGATCTGGTACCACTCGCTGCCGTTCTTATCGACCCCCAGAATGCCGATGTTGCCGATGTGGTGGTGGCCGCAGGCGTTCATGCAGCCGGAGATGTTCAGGCTGATGTCGCCCAGATCATGCAGATAGTCGAGGTCTTCGAAGCGTGCCTGAATCGCTTGCGCGATAGGGATCGACTTGGCATTGGCCAGCGCGCAGAAGTCGCCGCCGGGGCAGGCGATGATGTCGGTCAGCAAACCGATGTTGGCGCAGCCCAGGCCCTGTTCGCAGGCGCGGCACCAGATCGTGTAGAGCTCAGCCTTGGGCACGTCGGGCAACACAATGTTCTGTTCATGGGCGATGCGAATTTCGCCAAAACCGAACTGCTCGGACCAGTCGGCCACCGCCTCCATTTGCTCGGCCGTAACATCACCCGGCGGTGAGGCGATGCCCGGTTTGGTCGACAGCACCACGCTGGCGTAACCCGGCACTTTGTGTGGCTGAACGTTGCGCGACACCCAACGGGCGAAGGCCGGGTTTTCGGACAGGCGTGTGCCGAAATCGAGGTCGGTGTCCGCCAGAGCGCGGTAATCCGGTGGCACAAAGGCGCTGGCCACGCGCTCATATTCGACGTTGGTCAACTGCGCCGGGCCGTCCTTGAGGTACTGCCACTCCCCCTCCACTTCCCGGGCAAAGGCTTCGATGCCCAGCGCCTTGACCAGAATCTTGATCCGCGCCTTGTACTTGTTGTCGCGCCGACCGTGGCGGTTGTAGACCCGCAGCACCGCTTCGACGTAGGACAGCAGGTGTTGCCACGGCAACCCTTCGCGAATCTGCAAACCAAGGATCGGCGTGCGCCCCAACCCTCCGCCGACGATGACCCGCAGCAGCATTTGCCCGTCGGTTCCCGGGGAAAGATAGAGGCCGATGTCATGCATCATGATCGCCGCCCGGTCCTGTTCCGCCGAGCAGATGGCGATCTTGAACTTGCGCGGCAGGAACAGGAATTCCGGGTTGATGGTCGACCATTGCCGCAGGACTTCCGTCAGCGGTCGTGGGTCGATCATTTCGTCCGCCGCCGCCCCGGCAAAGGCTTCGGTGGTGATGTTGCGCACACAGTTGCCGGAGGTCTGGATCGCGTGCATTTCCACTTGCGCCAGGCGCTCGAGAATGTCCGGCACCTGGGCCAGTTCGATCCAGTTGAACTGCATGTTCTGCCGGGTGGTGAAGTGGCCGTAGCCACGATCGTAATCCCGGGCGATGCTCGCCAGCGTACGCATTTGCGGCGCGCTTAACGTGCCGTAAGGAATCGCCACCCGCAGCATGTAGGCGTGCTTTTGCATGTACAGGCCGTTTTGTAAACGCAGCGGCAGGAATTCTTCTTCGCTCAACTCATCCGCCATGAAGCGTTCGATCTGATCGCGAAACTGCGCGACCCGCTCAAAGACCAGAGCCCGGTCATAGTCATCGTACTGATACATGTGGCTACCTCATCAGGATTGATCGGGCTCTGCACAACCCCTGTGGGAGCGAACTGTGGTGAGGGGATTTATCCCCGTTGGGTCGCGAAGCGGCCCCCGCGTCCGTTCAGACAGACCGGTTTGTCCGGATTGACGACTGCTTCGCAGCCGAACGGGGATAAATCCCCTCACCACAGGTCGCTCCCACAGGAATTTCAGTGAGCTTGAAGCTCTATGGCCCGTTTTCTTGAGGCGACTATGGACCTGCGACGCAGTGCGTTACAGATTCAGCTGAACGCTAAAAAACCGTATCAGGTTGTGGCAGATGGCCGCAGGGTTACCTCAAATCTGATCCGCATAAATGACTATTTTCTGAGTCTGGTTTGTTTCCGGTGGGGTTTCTACAGTGCACGACATGCCAGTCCGGGTGGCCTGGCAAGACTTTGCAACCGTGGAAGCATTGACCATGAGCACAGCAACAATCGGACAGGCCTATAACTACAAGGTCGTCCGCCAATTCGTCGTGGCAACCGTGGTATGGGGTGTCGTGGGGATGGCGATGGGGGTGTGGATCGCCTCGCAACTGGTGTGGCCGCAGATGAACCTCGACCTGCCGTGGACCACCTTCGGCCGCTTGCGCCCGCTGCACACCAGCCTGGTGATTTTCGGCTTTGCTGGCAGCGCGCAATTCGCCGCCAGTTACTACGCGGTGCAGCGCACCTGCCAGGTGCGGCTGTTTTCGGACAAGCTCGCGGCATTCACCTTTTGGGGCTGGCAGTCGGTAATCGTGGTGATGCTGATCACCCTGCCGCTGGGCTACACCACCACCAAGGAATACGCCGAGATCGAATTTTCCGGCGCGGTGTGGATGACGGTGGTCTGGGTCGCTTACGCCATCGTGTTTTTCACCACCGTGGTGCAACGCAAGACCAAACACATCTACGTCGGCAATTGGTTCTTCGGCGCGTTCATTGTGGTGATCGCCATGTTGCACGTGGTCAATCACCTGGCGATTCCGGTGGACTGGTTCAAGTCTTATCCGGTGTATTCCGGGGCGACCGACGCCATGGTGCAATGGTGGTACGGGCACAACGCAGTGGGTTTCTTCCTGACCACCGGGTTCCTCGGGATGATGTACTACTTCGTGCCAAAACAGGTCGGGCGACCGGTGTATTCCTATCGGCTGTCGATCGTGCACTTCTGGGCGCTGATCACCCTATACATCTGGGCCGGCCCGCACCACTTGCATTACACCGCGCTGCCGGATTGGGCGCAGTCGCTCGGCATGGCCATGTCGCTGATCCTGCTGGCACCGAGCTGGGGCGGAATGATCAACGGCATGATGACCCTCTCGGGTGCCTGGCATAAATTGCGCACCGACCCGATCCTGCGCTTTTTGGTGTTGTCCCTGGCCTTCTACGGGATGTCGACTTTCGAAGGGCCGATGATGGCGATCAAGACGGTCAACGCCCTCTCCCACTACACCGACTGGACCATCGGCCACGTCCACGCTGGCGCTCTGGGTTGGGTGGCAATGATCACCTTCGGCTCGCTGTACCACATGGTCCCGAAAGTCTTCGGTCGCGAGCAGATGTACAGCACACCGCTGATCAACCTGCACTTCTGGCTGGCGACCATCGGCACCGTGCTGTACATCGCCTCGATGTGGGTCAACGGCATCACCCAGGGCCTGATGTGGCGGGCGATCAACGACGACGGCACGCTGACCTACTCCTTCGTCGAAGCCTTGCAGGCCAGCCATCCAGGGTTCGTGGTGCGCTTCGCCGGCGGGGTGTTCTTCCTCAGCGGCATGTTGCTGATGGCTTACAACGTCTGGCGCACAGTGCGGGTTTCAGACGTTGAAATGGCCCACCGCGAAGCGCAGATTGTCTGAGGCAAGGGGCTTGAGATGATTGAGGTCGTGCTGAATGTGTTGGGCGTCGCGGGGCTTTGGCTGGCGGTTGAATACTGCCTGAAACACCAGACGACAGAGAGTCTGGATGAAGCCAGTTTGATTCCGTTTGCCGATGACCCGGAGGTGGCGCGGCGGGTGGAATTGGCGACGGGCAAGCGTGTGAAGACGGTGGCGCCGGAAGAAGCGAAACCGGGTTGGGGCAACCTCGAAATTTGACGCAACGCAAATCCAATGTGGGAGCGGCGATGCGGCGATCCGACTTGCTCGCGAAGGCGGACTGTCATTCAACATTGATGTTGAATGTTATGGCCTCTTCGCGAGCAAGCCCGCTCCCACAGGGTATGTGTCAGGTCAGAGAGTTCAGCTGCGTTCGCGGGGAATCAGGCTCTGCAACTGCTGCGCCAAAAAGTTCGCATCGAACGCAAATGTATCCGGGTCTTTCAAGCCATTGGTCTTGCGCCATTGCCAGCTACTGGACGGTGGCAGGCACACCAGCGAAATGCTGCCGTAGCGCGCGGCCGTCAGGCCCATTACGGCCAGTGAAATCTGACCACCGGCACCCATCACATCCGGCACAAACTCCACCGGTTTACCGGCAATCACAATGGACAGCTTCTCGGTCTTGAAGGTTGACGTCTCGACCGGAATGCTCGGCCCCGAGGCGACATAGGCCTCGCGGCTCACCTCCAGCAGATTCGGCGCCTGGACCGGTTCCAGCCATTGCTGGATCTGATCGAACAGTTCACCAATGCGCGTCGCCCACACGGCCGATTGCGACTCGAACAGTTGCTTCTTGTGCGCTTCGCTTTCTGCGTAATGGCGAAGCATCTCACCCAGTTGCTGTACGTCGTCCATTGCGGTGTTCCTTTGTTGAAGCGGTGCTGCGGACTTTGAGCATGGCAGATGCGCGCTGCCGGCGTACGACTAAAAGCGTGAACGGTATTGGCTGGGGGTCATGGCCAGGTATTTGCGAAAGGCACTGCCCATGTGGGACTGATGGGCGAACCCCGCGTTCAGGGCGATGTCGGCCAGGGACAGGTCGGTGTGTTCGATCATCCGGCGTGCCGCCTGAAGCCGCACTTCAACGAGGTAAGCGTGGGGTGTCAGGCCGATGGCCCGGGTAAAGTCGCGCAGGAAGCGCAGCTCGTTTTGTCCGTAGGTGGCGGCCAATTGTTCCAGGGTCAGGGGTTCGTGGAACTGCTCGGCGATCTGATCCAGCACTTGGGTGAAAACCCTGGACGTGACACGTTGCGCGGTATTGGTCTTCGGGTTCATCAAACCAACGAATTCCACCGCCCTTTGCTCAAGCGCCAGCCTGTCCGGTTGCGGAGCGAGCAACAGACGCCGCAGTTCCCGGCCCAGCATCAGCGCGCGGCGATTGCCCGAAGACTGCACACGGCGGTCAACCGAGGGTAAACACTGATTAGCCAACGGCTCGTCCAGACGCATCAGCAGGTATTCGCCACCGCTGGCCGATTCGGAAAACACCTCCACGCCGACCGGGGTGTAAGCCAGTACGCCAGGCAAGGTGTCGAAATCCACCCGATGATCCGAATCGATGGCGTGCACGCCGTGTTGACGTTCCAGCGTCACCCCAAGGGTTTGCCACTGCACAGGGTCACGCGCGCTGTAAGCCGCACGGGGCAAAAGCTGCAAGCAGAGTCTGCCGCCCAGCAGCTCCTGGCTCAGCGCCGCTGGCATGTGAAATTTCCTGATAGATCGCGATGAAGAGCCACGGGTACTCTCAAAATAAGGGCATGCTCGAACAAGGGTTGCCATCAACAGGAGCACGACATGCGCATCATCGGCCTTATCGGCGGCATGAGCTGGGAGTCCAGCGCCGAGTATTACCGTCTCATCAACCAGCAAGTGCGCGACCGGCTCGGGCCGTTGCGTTCGGCGAAATTGCTAATGTACAGCGTCGACTTCGGCCCTGTCGAACAGGCCCAGCACGCCGGGCGCTGGGACGATGCCGCGGCGATTCTGGTAGATGCGGCAGAGCGGTTGCAGGCTGGCGGTGCCGATTGCGTGGTGCTGTGCACCAACACCATGCACAAAGTAGCCGGGCAGATTCAGGCAGCGATCAGTATTCCGTTTCTGCACATCGCCGACCCGGTCGGTCAGGCTGCCGTCGAGGCTGGCGCGCTGAAGATTGGATTGCTCGGCACAGCGTTCACCATGGAGCAGGACTTCCTCAAGGAGCGGCTGACCTCAATGGGGCTGACCGTACTGGTGCCGGAGGCCGATGAACGTCAGGCCGTCCACCGGATCATCTATGACGAGTTGTGCGTCGGGGTGGTCAGCGAGGCGTCACGCAAGGTGTATCAGCAAGTCATCGAATCGCTGACCATACGTGGCGCCCAGGCAATCATCCTCGGTTGCACGGAAATCGGCCTGTTGATCAAACCCGAACACAGCGCCCTGCCCTTGCTAGACACCACTGAACTGCATGCACAAGCGGCGGTGGCGTTCGCGTTGGGCGAGTGACTCAACCGGCCTTGGGTGTGCGACGCAGCCGCGCCATGCTCAAGGCGTCGACCCATCCGCCATCACGCACGGCGTAGTCGCGAAACAGCCCTTCGGTGTCGAAGCCGAACTTGCGATACAGCCCGATGGCAGCTTCGTTGTCGGCGTAGACCGAAAGCTCGAGCCGTTGCAGGTTCATCCAGTTGTCGGCGATGTCCAGCGCCGCCGCCAACAGCTTCGAGCCGATGCCCTTGCGCTGCCAGGCCACCGCGACGCCCATGCCGAGATTGCCGGCATGGCTGCGGCGGATCCGTGAAAACTGCTCCAGGCCAATATTGCCGATGACCATTCCTTGATGCAGCGCCACCAGCTGCACCACACGCTCATTGTCCGGCGCCAGGCGCTTACGCCAGACTTCGGGGGACTGAAACAGCATTTGCAGCACCTGCCGAGTAATGGCCGGGTCGTTGTAGAGCGCGGTAATGCTGTCGATGTGGGATTCGTTGAAACGTTCGAGGGTGATGACAGCTTCAGTGGCGGGCATGGGTGATTCATCCTTGAGACAGACATGGCCGCCCACTCTATACCGCGTACTTGCGACATGGCGAGAACCCATGTGGGAGCGAGCTTGGTCCGGGCGGCGATCCGACGATGGGGCCATCACATTCAACATTGATGTCGACTGTCCGGCCGCTATCGTCGGATCGCCGCCCGGACCAAGCACGCGCCCACATTTTGGACGGCGGTCACCCTCCGAACCACTCCCGCCTTTCATTGAAGGTGTTCTGGATCAGCTCGACGATCATCTGCACCTGCGCTGAACCCTCGGACTCGGCATTGACCGTCATCCACACCTCGCGCTGCATTGGTTGACTGAACAACCCCGGCAGTTCAATCAGGCCGCGGTCGAAGCGGCTGATGTATCCGGGCAGCAGGCCAATGCAGGCGCTGCAACGGATCATCTCCAGCATCAGCTCATAGGAATGCAACTGCACCACTCCGGCCAGGCGCTGGTCCACGAGGGTATTCCACGGCCGAAAACAGTCGACCTGACGGTCATGCTGCCATTGCACCAGCAGGAAATCCGCCAGGTCATCGAGGCTGTCAGGGCGGGACGCGACCCGTGAATAACGTTTGGCGATGTGGGGCAGATAGTCGAGCCGCGCCAAACGCCGAGGCTCGCTGACAGCAAAACTCGGGCCGGGCAGCGGTGAATCGGTGCCGGCCAGCCACAGCACCACATCGGCACTGACCGCTTGCAGGGACAGTTCACTGTCGAGGGTGATGATGTCCAGGCGCACGCTGGCGTTGCGCCGCAACAAGGCAACCAGATCGCGACCGAGAATGTCATGCAGGATCGATTCGGCGACGGCCAGGCGAATCAACGGCTGTTCGATCACCGGCAAGTCGCGCTCGTGGGCCAGGGCAATCAACTGCGATTGCAGCTGCAATCCGTCACGACTGAGGGCAACGCCATTCTCTGAGTGGCTGAACAGCGAGCACTGCAGTTGCGTTTCAAGCTGCGCCAATTGTTTGCGCAGCTGGGTGGCCTTGATGTTGAGGCTGCGGGCTGCCTGCATGAAACAGCCGCAACGGGCACTGACCCGAAAAGACTGCGCCAGCACCGGATCGATCCCTGCCGCCAGTGCGCGCCAGGATGAAGTCTTTTCAACGGGCGATCGGTACTCGGCAATTTGCTGACGATCCGTGGTTTCCATAAATGGCATCGCTGACTCCCTGTCGACCTGTCCTTGAAAGCCTCATCCTGCGCAGGGTTTATGAACCTGATGTGACACTCGGGGCGGAAAATCGATTCAGCCGCCAGGGGTTTGCCGGAAACTCACCGCCAGGCGATTCCAGCTGTTAATCGTGGTGACGGCGATGGTCAGGTCGACCATCTCGCCTTCGCTGAACTGCTCCCGGGCCTGCGCGTAGACGTCGTCCGGCACATGGTTTTCAGAGAGCAAGGTGACGGCTTCGGTCCAGGCCAGCGCCGCGCGTTCTCGCGCATTGAAGAAGCCGCTGTCGCGCCAGACCACGATCGAATACAACCGACGGTCAGTCTCGCCCAGGCGCCGGGCATCCACCGAGTGCATGTCGGTGCAGAAGGCGCAGCCATTGAGTTGCGAGGCTCGGATTTTGATCAAGTGCAGCAAGGCCGGCTCGATGCTGAGGTTGCTGGTCAAGGCCTCCATGGCAATCATCGCTTTCATCGCTTTGGGCGATGCGCTGTAGTAATCCAGGCGGGGGTTCATGGAGTGACCTCGTGGATCGAATGTGTGCCCCTCAAGGTAGGCGTTGATACGCAGGCGTTACAGATCCAATTCTGCGAAATACCCGTGGACCACTCAGGCACCAGACCAATCGGAGGTTTTTCGCCCACGCAACTTCTGCGCAGGCGCTCATGCGGGTAATCTGGCGCGACGCACACGCGCCTCAATCGCCCCAGGAGCCTCGCCGGTATGGAACTTCACGTTGTCATCAACGGCCGCAAGGACCTGGCAGGCCAGTTGTACAACCAACTGCGCAGCGCCATCGAATCCGGCCGTCTGGCAGCCGGGACACAACTACCGCCCAGTCGTTTACTCGCTGAACAATTGGGCATTTCGCGCAAGACCATTTCCGACACCTACACGCAACTGACCTACGAAAACTTCCTCACCGGGGTCATCGGCAAAGGCACCTACGTCAATGCCCGACCGGCGAAAATCACCCGTAAACAGAGCCATTCGGAGCTGGCCAGTGCCGAGGTCATCGAGTCCTGGCGCAACCTGCCGGTGTTCCTTCGCCATCCGACACTGGAAGGCTCGTTGCGCTACGACTTCATCGGCGGCGCCACTAGCAAGGGCCAGTTTCCCCAGGATGACTGGCGGCGCTGCACCGCTCATGCCTTGCGCCAAATCTCTGCGTCCAAGGGCTTCTACAGCCTGCCCGAAGGCCTGCCGGCGCTACGCAATGCGATCGCCCGGCACATCGCGTTTTCCCGCGGGGTCAATTGCCAGAACGAAGACGTGGTGGTGTGCAACGGCGCGCAACAGGCACTGGACCTGATCTCCCGGGTGCTCACCCGTCCCGGCAGCATTGTCGCCATGGAAGACCCCGGCTATCCGCCTGCACGCCTGTTGTTCGGTACCCACGGCGCCACGGTGATCGGCGTCCCGGTGGATGCGGAAGGCATTCAGGTGGACAAGATTCCCCTTGGCACCCGGCTGATCTATGTCACTCCGTCCCACCAGTTCCCGCTCGGCATGCCGATGAGCCAGGCGCGCCGGGTGGCGCTGCTGGAGCGGGCCCATGAGTTGGGCGCGATCATCATCGAGGATGATTACGACAGCGAATTCCGCTACGAAGGCCGGCCCACCGACTCGCTGCAAAGCATGGACGAACGCGTCGCCTACGTCGGGACCTTTTCGAAAACCCTGCTGCCGGAGCTGCGCCTGGGTTATGCGATCCTGCCGCCAGCGTTTCTCGAAGCGGTCATTCGCGCCAAGCAGCTCACCGATCTGCACACGTCCACCCTGCCCCAATGGGCGCTGGCCAAGTTCATCGCCGAAGGCTGTCTGCTCAAGCACATTCGGCGCTGCCATACGATTTATGCCGGGCGTCGTGAGCGGATCCTCGAGCGCATGGCCGGCGATCTTTCACCGTGGCTAGAGGCTGTCCCGACTACCGCCGGGTTCCACATGGTGGTTATGTGCAAAGTGTCTATCGATATTCCATTGGTGATTACACTTGCGAAAAAGGTCGAGGTCGGGGTGTATCCCATCGACAGTTTTTTCTATCAGCAAGCGCCGCAGGCCGGGCTTTTCCTCGGTTTTGGCGCCATCGAAACCCTCGACATCGACATCGCCCTGGACCGCCTGCGGGACATTTTGCAGCAGGTTGCCTGACGGATTGGTCTGCGTTTTTATCCCGCGATTGGCTATTGGTGGTCCAGGGATGCGGGCCTATCCTGCATAAGTGTTATCCCTCAATGAGCAGGATTCGTCCGGCCTGATTCAGGAGTGTGAGCAATGTCCAACGAAGTGATCAATACCGTTAAGGTGCAGGCCGCCGCCGGCCGCTCGGACGAACTGGGCAAGCAACTGCAAAAAATTGTCGATACCCTGCGCGAACTACCGGGCTGCGATTCCTATATGGTCGACCGCTGCCCCGAGGACGACAACCGCTGGACTGTCAGCGCCCGCTGGCAATCGGAAGCGGCCATGCAAATGCATTTCAACTGCCCTGAAGTACAAGGCTTTATCGGCCTGATCGACAGCCGTCTGGCCAACAGCGTCGACTTCAACAGCTTTCCTATCGTTTAGAAAATTAGGTCGCCGCCTTCGGCCACTCCTACAGGGCAATGGGTACCCCTGCAGGAGTGGCTGGAGGCGGCGATCTTGTTTTTTCAACGCGCATGATTGGTCCCCTCGCCTTCACGAAAATTGGCTGTTTGATTGGCCTTGGCCGAGACTTACTGTGGTCCCTGACGACTAACCAAGCAGGTGATACCCATGAAAGCCTTCCGCTACTGTGCTGCCCCCCTCGCCGCCCTCGCCCTGACCGTTTCCGCCTCGGCATTCGCCCACGACCCTTCGGAAAAAGTCACCATTCTGCAGGACGAAATGCTGCAAAACGTGCAGGGCAAAAAAGCGTTGATGATCGAAGTCGACTACAAACCCGGCCAATCGTCCATCGCCCACAAGCACGAGGGCACGGCCATGGCCTACGTCCTTTCGGGCTCGATCATTTCTCAAGTGAAGGGTCAAAAAGCGATCACCTACAAGGCCGGCGAATTCTGGTACGAACCGGCGGGATCGGAACATTTGGTCTCGAAAAATGCCAGCGCCACCAAACCTGCCAAACTCTTGGTGTTTATGGTGTTAGCGCCCGACGAAAAAGTATTGATCCCTTTGGAAAACTGATAGCTGTTGCGCCAGCCATAAATAAACAGGCTCGAACTAAGCATTCGGGCCTTTTTATTTCCCGGCGTAATTAACCGGGGCCTTTTAAACCAAACAAAACTAGTAGTCACCTGACAAGCGCGGTGATTGGCCATTTCATTCAGTGACGACAGGTTTAGTCTGGAATCTCCGCCGCCTGTGTCCGGCCTATCAACTTTCCGACCCAAGTTGTTTCACGGGAGAAACACCATGAAACTTGCACTTGTCAGCACCTTGACGATGACGATTCTTTTAACGGGCTGTTCAATACCCACTGCACCGAAGGCTGTTTCTTCGCTCGACGGCGTCTTCACCGAGCCGGTGGGCCGCAGCAGCGCCACGCATGTCACCAATGGCAGCAACGTGTCCCTGGGCATCGTCTACAGCCGCAACACTCAGACTAACCGCGCCTACCTTCAGGATTACCAGGCCAACGCCGGCACCGGTTTCGGCCAGAGCCTGCTGGTGCAGTCGATTCACGACGCCTACGTTGCCACCTCCAAACCGGACCTGGCGGTGGACTGGGTCAAAGCATCCTTGCAACGTCAGTTTGGCTCGGTGACCGTATACCCCGACATGCAAAGTCTCAGGGCAGCTAAACCGGACGTGGTCGCCATCGTCGACACGCGCAGTCAATTGATGACATCGCGCAGTTCGGATATCAGCGCGAATGTCAGCGCAGCGTTCTACGATACCCACTTCAACTACATCGGCACTGCGCAAGGGCATGACGCTAAAGAACTGAGTCCGGTATGGGCGGACTATAAACGCAGCGAAGAGATAGTTGCCGACATTAACGAACAACAAAACGTGCAAGTTCGGGCCTTGCAGAAGTTTGACCAGTCGCTCAGCAATTTATTGACCAGACCGACAGATAAAGTGTCGATGATCGATAACACAACAGGCATAAATTTGTATTGAATGTGATACCCCCTTCGCTCGCAAGCCCGCTCCCACATTGATTATGTGTACGACGCAAAACTAATGTGGGAGCGGGCTTGCTCGCGAAAGGGTCCGACCAAACGACACAAATTCATCAGACCAAAAAAAAGCCCCGCCTCTTTCGAGACGGGGCTTCTTCATTCAGCGCCTGATCAGGCGGCCGGCTCCAACTCAGCGCTGGCAGTGACAGCGGCAGTGGTAGGCACTACCGCTTGACCGCTCAACGCCAGATCCAGCAACTCACGGTTGGCCACCGCATACATGGCGTAATCAGTGCCGCTGGCGGCACGGATTTCTACCAGCATGGCGCGCCAGCGTTCGATCATGCCTTCGTGCTCTTCCATCCACAGCTCCAGACGGGTTTCCACGTCCTGGGTGCCGTCGCCCTGTTGCAGGACCGAGATGGTGATTGCACGTTGTTGCCAGTCGACGTCATCTCGGAACGCTTCACGGGCCAGGGCCTGCCAGTTGTTTTCAACCGGCAGAGCGCTGATCTGTTGCAGGTACCAGGTGATGTCCAGCGCGCTACCAACAGCGAAGTAAGCCTTCGCCACGTCAGCTGCGTTCTGACCGGTCACGTCGGACGCTTCGATGATCGGCAGCAAGGTGTACAGGTGAGTGGTGCCTGCAACCATGCGCGCCAGCAACTCAGGAACGCCAGCCGCAACGTACGCCTGATAACGGGTCTGCCAGCCTTCGCGGGTCGGGCCTTCCAGCAGTTCGTCGAGCTTGAGGCCCAGCGCTGCCAGATGTGGACCGAAGTGCGCGACGTCACGGGCAGCATTCTGCTCGTTGCGACGGCTGCGCAGGAACCAGCGCGTAGCGCGACGGCCCAGACGCATCAGCTCATCCATCAGTTCCAGTTGCACGTCAGCGGAAACCTGGTAGTCCAGGGCTTCTATCTGCCGGAACCAGTGCGGGAGGTGGAAGATATCCCGAACAATTACATAAGCACCCGCAACATTCGCCGGGCTCATGCCGGTCGACTCTTTCAGTCGTTGAACGAAGGTAATGCCCATGTGGTTGACCAGATCGTTGGCGATCTGGGTGCTGACGATCTCACGCTTCAGGCGGTGACGGCGCATGGCGTCGGCGAACTTGCTGACCAGGGTCGGCGGGAACGCAGTTTCCATGTCGCGCGTCAGGTAAGCGTCATCCGGCACCTGGGAGTTGAGCAGCGCTTCCTTGAGGTCGATCTTGCTGTAGGAGATCAGCACCGACAGCTCGGCACGGGTCAGGCCGTGGCCTTCCGCGAGGCGCTCGTTGATCGCTTCTTCAGACGGCAGGAACTCGATGGCGCGATCCAGCTTGCCGCGGCCTTCCAGATCGTTCATCAGACGTTTGTATTCGGCAATCCGCACGAAGGCACGGCGTGCCGCCAGGGACAGTGCCTGAGTCTGCTTGTAGTTGTTGCCCAGAACCAGGTTTCCGACTTCGTCGGTCATGCTCGCCAGCAACTGGTTACGTTGCTTGTCGGTCATGTCACCGGCATGAACCACTTCGTTCAGCAGAATCTTGATGTTTACTTCGTGGTCGGAGCAGTCCACACCACCAGCGTTGTCGATGAAGTCGGTGTTGGAACCGCCGCCATTGAGGCCGAATTCGACACGACCCAGCTGGGTCATACCGAGGTTACCGCCCTCGCCCACGACTTTGCAGCGCAGTTCGTTGCCGTTCACGCGCAGTGCATCGTTGGCCTTGTCGCCGACATCGGCGTGGCTTTCGCTGCTGGCTTTGACGTAAGTACCGATACCGCCGTTCCACAACAGATCCACCGGCGCCTTGAGCAAGGCGTTGAGCAGTTCGGTCGGGGTCAACTTGTCCGCCTGAATGTCGAAGCGCTCTTTCATCTGCGGGGAAATCGCGATGCTTTTCGCGCTACGGGAGAAGATCCCGCCGCCTTCGGACATGATGCTGGTGTCGTAATCCGACCAGGCCGAACGCGGCAGGTCGAACAGGCGCTGACGCTCGGCGAAGCTGTTGGCCGGCTCCGGGTTCGGGTCGATGAAGATGTGCAGGTGGTTGAACGCTGCGACCAGTTGCAGCTTGTCGGACATCAACAAGCCGTTACCGAACACGTCACCGGCCATGTCGCCGATGCCGACCACCGTGATGTTGTCTTCCTGAACATTGATGCCGCGTTCGCGGAAGTGACGTTGAACGCCAACCCACGCGCCCTTGGCGGTGATGCCCATTTTCTTGTGGTCGTAACCGGCCGAGCCGCCCGATGCGAATGCATCGCCGAGCCAGAAGCCGTAGTCGATGGCGATGCCGTTGGCGATGTCGGAGAAGGTTGCAGTGCCTTTGTCCGCTGCCACCACCAGGTACGGGTCATCATCGTCATGACGCACGACGTTGGCCGGCGGTACCAGCGCGCCGTCTTTCAGGTTGTCGGTGATGTCCAACAGGCCCGAGATGAAGATGCGGTAGCAGGCGATGCCCTCGGCCGCGATCTCGTCACGGCTGCCGCCCAGTGGCAAGCGACGCGGCAGGAAGCCGCCCTTGGCGCCCACCGGCACGATGACCGAGTTCTTCACTTGCTGGGCTTTTACCAGGCCCAGGACTTCGGTACGGAAGTCTTCTTCACGGTCGGACCAGCGCAGACCACCGCGAGCAACGTTGCCGAAGCGCAGGTGCACGCCTTCGACGCGTGGCGAGTAAACGAAGATTTCGAACTTCGGTACTGGCTTCGGCAGCTCTGGAATCTGGTGCGGGTTGAACTTGAAGCTGAAGTAGGACTTGTTCTGACCGTGCGCGTCGGTCTGGTAGAAGTTGGTCCGCAGGGTGGCCTTGATCAGGTCCAGGTAGCGACGCAGGATACGGTCTTCGTTCAACACCTGGACGTCGTCCAGTGCGCTCAGAATCGCGTGTTCCAGACGTTGCTGCTTGTCTTCCAGATCGTCAGTACCGAGCTTGCGGGCCAGGTAGAAACGGGTTTTGAACAACCGGGTCAACTCGCGAGCGATGTCGGTGTGGTTGTTCAGGGTGCTGGCGATGTAACCCAGGTCGAAGCCCAGGCGAATCTGCTTCATGTAACGGGCGTAGGCACGCAGCAGCGCGACATCGCGCCATGGCAGGCCGGCGGTCAGCACCAGGCGGTTGAACGCATCGTTCTCGGCATCGCCGCGCACGATGTGGACGAACGCGTCCTGCAAGGTGTCGTTGAGTTGCTGGATGTCGAGTTCCAGGCCTTCAGCGGCGGTGAACGCGAAATCGTGAATCCAGAACTCGCGGCCATTGTTGTGACGCAGGCGATACGGGAATTCACCCAACACGCGCAGGCCAAGGTTTTCAAGGATCGGCAACACGTCGGACAGTGCCAGCGGGGTATCGGCGTGATACAGCTTGCAGTGCAGCTCGCGTTGACCGGACACCTGGCCCAGTGGCTGATAGAAGCTCATCACCAGCGGATTGGATTCTTTCAGGCTCAGCAGGTGCTGCATGTCGACCACAGCCGAATGCGCGGCGAAACGCTCGCGGTAACCGGCCGGGAAGCCTTTCGGGAAGTCGGCCAACACGTTGGTGCCATGGGCTTCGCCGAAGGTTTCGACGGTCAGGGCCGAGTAGTCGTCCTGCCAGCTGCGGCAAGCCTGGATCACTTCGTTTTCCAGCTGCTGCGGGTCGATGTCCAGACGGTTTTTCGGATCGACACGCAGAATCAGTTGCACACGGGCCAGCACGGACTCGGAGAAGAAGGTCCAGAACTCGCAGTCCGAGGCTTTCAGGCGATCCATCAGCACTTGCTGGATCTTCTGGCGCACTTCTGTGGAGTAGATGTCGCGCGGCACGTAGGCCAGGCAGTAGCAGAAGCGGCCGTACGGGTCTTTGCGCAGGAACACGCGAATCTTGTTGCGTTCCTGGATCTGCACAATCGACATCACGGTGGCAAACAGTTCGTCGACCGGGGTCTGGAACAGGTCGTCGCGGGGCAGCACTTCAACTACCTGCGCCAGTTCCTTGCCCAAGTGAGCCTTGGCCTGGAAGCCGGAACGGCGTTCGATTTCTTCGACCTTGCGACGGATGTACGGGATGACCCGCACGCTCTCGCCATACACCGAGGAGGTGTACAGGCCCATGAAACGGCATTCCTTGATGACGTTGCCGTCGGCGTCGATTTCACGGATCGACACGTAATCCGGGTAAGCCGGACGGTGTACACGGCTCGGGTGCGCAGCCTTGGCGAACGACAGCAGGGTCGGTTCGCGCAGGTAGTTCACGGCGTAGTCTTCGATGCGCAGGTCATCGTAGGTCAGGCCGGTGCGCAGCAATTTTGTCAGGCCGAGGAAGGAGTCCTGGTCGTAAACGATGTGGCCGCCATCGGCTTCATCGCGAACCACGAACTCTTCATAGCCGAGGAAGGTGAAGTGGTTGCCCACGAGCCATTCCAGGAAGCTTTTGATTTCGGCTTTTTCTTCAAAATCGACAGCGAACTGGCTGTTGTCCAGGCCGGTGAGGATTTCCTGGACCTTGGCTTTCATCGGCTCGAAATCGGCGACCGCGACGCGGACTTCACCGAGAACCTGTTCCAATTCCTTGCTCAGGACATTCAGTTCGGCCGAGTTGGCGCAACGGTCGATTTCCAGGTACATCAACGACTCTTGCAGTACGTCGTCGCCCTGGGTGCCTTTCGGCAGGATTTCCAGCAGCTCGCCCTTGCTGCCGCGACGCACGCTCAGCACAGTGGTTTGCAGGGTGTGGATGCTGTAGCCGCGACGGTTCAGCTCGGTGCGTACCGAGTCCACCAGAAATGGCAGGTCGTGGTGCAGCACTTCGACCGCGGTGTGGGTCGACTGCCAGCCGTGGCGTTCGTAATCGGGGTTGTAGACGCGCACTTGCGGTTGCGCGTGATCGAAGCGCTCAAGCAGGCGCCACGCAGAAAGGGTGCAGCCGGCGAGGTCGGACAACCGACGCTGAGTCAGCTCGTCCAGGGAAATGATGCCGAAAAATTGTTCCGCGAACAGCGCCACTTGTGGCAGTGCCTGTTCACTGATGTGCTGGGCCAGTGCCGCTTGCAGTTGGTGCTGGAAGTCGGCTTTGCTGGCTGCGGTGAAGAACGCCATCTGTGGTACTCCGCTTGGGCTTGTTATTGATGGAAGCGTCGCGTGCAAACCCCTTTCGGGGCGATCCGTCACCCTGTTCCTGATTCTCGGGCAGAGGAAACAGGATGACAGGTGGGTGAAGCTGGACGAGACACTCAGGTCACATTCACCTTCCATGAATGGGCATCTGCAAAAACGACTGGGCAACGCATCGCGCAATGTCTTTACAGGTGCTCATCCGTTGCGCAGCTTAACCAGTGCGGCAAGGCCCGTGCTTGCAGCGCTGCGACATATTCGGTCATCGGTACGCAGCTTGCGCCTTGTGCATCGAACAACACTAGCAGCCGCACGGCAAAACGGGGGGTTCAAGCCCGGTTTTGCGGCACATCTGTACCAGAAATGACCAGCAACACCCCAGATGTTCACGACACATCCTCTGACACTCAGACGAGCAGAAATTCCCGAGGGCTGGCAGAATCGCCCTTTGTTCGTCTTCACAACGCTCGTCGAGCCAGGAATTCCCCATGCAAATGACCACCGCCCTCTTGATCGTCAACCCGTGCGACGACGAAGAAGACAACATGGCCATGCTCGCCTGCCACAGCGATCAGGGCGATATGTTCCTGATGACCCGCTACCCGGACGAGGACGCGCTGGACATCACCCTCGACGGCGAGCCTTCGACGCTGGACGGCGTAAAAGTCACCCTCAGCCCTACCCGCCTGCTTATCGAAATCGCGGCGGCGGACGCTGATGCGCTGAATGGTGATGATTCGCTGGAAATCATTCACAGCACTGATGCGGCGGATTTGGCGGAAGTGGAAGAAACGTTGCAGAACATTCTCAAGGGTACTGGCACCTATATCAGCCAGCTTTGAATCTCAGCGCCTGAGCGGACGCCTTCGCGAGCAAGTCGGATCGCCGCACCGCCGCTCCCACATTCGATCGCATTTCTCCTGGCAGAACGCGATTAAGTGTGGGAGCGGGCTTGCTCGCGAAGAGGCCCGAAAGAACACCACCACCCTACTCACCCTGCAAAACTCCAACCATTTCCCGCACTTTGCACAAAATGCCGTTAGTCGCCGCCCCCCGCGATAGATTAAAGTAACGCCCCCAGCCCTGGCGTTATTCGAACGTCTTCGGTCACCCTTTCCAGGAACAGTCATCGATGGAACATCGTGAAGCGCTGCTAGCGCTGCGAACCTTTCTTTCAACGCAGATTCTCGGCCAGGAAAAACTTATCGAGCGCTTGCTCATCGCCTTGCTCGCCGACGGCCACATGCTGGTCGAGGGCGCTCCGGGCCTGGCCAAGACCAAGGCCATCAAAGAACTCGCCGAAGGCATCGAAGCACAGTTCCATCGCATCCAGTTCACCCCCGACCTGTTGCCCGCCGACATTACCGGTACGGAAATCTATCGCCCGGAAACCGGCAGCTTCGTGTTCCAGCAAGGCCCGATCTTCCACAACCTGGTGCTGGCGGACGAAATCAACCGCGCCCCGGCCAAGGTTCAGTCGGCCTTGCTCGAAGCCATGGGCGAGCGTCAGGTCAGCGTCGGGCGCAGCACATACGAGCTGTCGCCGCTGTTCCTGGTAATGGCCACGCAAAACCCGATCGAGCAGGAAGGCACCTATCCATTGCCCGAAGCTCAGCTCGACCGGTTCCTGATGCACGTGAAAATCGGCTTCCCGGACGCCGCCGTCGAACGTCGGATCCTGCAACAGGCCCGTGGCGAAGCGTTGAATGGCGAAACCAAGCCCGAGCGCCGGGTCAGCCAGCAGGCGATCTTCGCCGCGCGCAAGGAAATCCTCGGCTTGTATATGGCCGACGCCGTGGAGGAATACCTGGTGCAACTGGTCATGGCCACGCGCACCCCGGCCAAGTTCGACCCGGAGATGGCCGAGTGGATCGCCTACGGCGCCAGCCCGCGCGGCTCGATTGCCCTCGACCGCTGCGCCCGGGCCCACGCCTGGCTCGCCGGTCGCGACTTCGTCAGCCCGGAAGACATTCAAGCGGTGCTGTTCGATGTGCTGCGCCACCGCATCATTCTTTCCTTTGAAGCCGAAGCCGCGGGCATCGACCAGGACCGGGTGGTCCAGCGGATTCTCGACGTCGTAGCCGTCGCTTGACCCCGATGAACGCCCTCCTGCCGCCCGAGCCGGGCATCCGTGTCAGCCTCGCCGAGCTGATCGAGATGCGCCATCGCGTGCGTGAAGTGCAACTGTTTTCCACGCCGAGCCAGCGCAGCCCGCTGATCGGCTTGCACCACTCCAAACTGCGCGGGCGCGGGGTGGACTTCGATCAGGTGCGGGTCTATCAGGCTGGCGATGATGTGCGAAGCATCGACTGGCGCGTCACCGCCCGCACCCAGGAACCCCACACCAAGCTGTTCCATGAAGAGCGCGAGCGGCCGATTTTCATCATGGTCGAGCAAAGTCGCCGGCTGTTTTTCGGCTCGGGGCTGATGTTCAAATCGGTGCTCGCCGCCCAGGCCGCGAGCCTGATCGGCTGGGCCGCACTGGGTCATAACGATCGGGTCGGCGGACTGGTGTTCGGCAACAACGAGCACTATGAAATCAAGCCACGACGCAGCAAACAGAGCCTGCTGCAGTTGCTCAACCGTCTGGTGCGGGTCAATCAGTCGCTGCACACGGAAAACGAGCCGGACCGGGACGCCTTCAACATTGCCCTGCGCCGTGCCCGGGAAGTCCTGCGCCCCGGCAGCCTGGTGATCATAATCTGCGACGAACGCACCTTGTCCGATGGCGCCGAGCAACAGCTGAGTCTGTTGTCGCGGCATTGCGATCTGTTGCTGCTGCCGGTATCTGACCCTCTCGATCACGCCCTGCCCGCCGCCGGACTTTTACGTTTCGCCGAACGCGGTGCGCAACTGGAACTCGATACCCTGAATTTCGAGCTGCGCCAGATCTATCGCGCCCAGGCCGAAGCGCGCATCGCTCGCTGGGAATTACTCGCGCAGAAACTGCGGGTATTGCTGATGCCCCTGAGCACCCAGAGCGAGATGGTTGAACAATTGCGCGAGTACCTGAACCCACAGAAACCGGGGAAAGGCCGATGAGCAGCCTCGAGCAACTGCAACCACTGATCTCCCCGCCACCGATCGAAATCTGGCCTCCGGCACCGGGCTGGTGGCTGTTGCTGCTGTTACTGCCGCTCATCGGTTTCGGTCTGTGGAAGGCAAGGCACTTCTTTGCGAACAAACGCCCGATCGTGCGCACCGAACAACCGCTGGACCCGGTGCGCCTTGCCGCGCTGGCAGAACTCGCGCGGATGCCAAAACCCTACGACGGCGCTCCGGCCGGTGCCTGGTTGCAGCAACTCAACGGTTTGCTCAAACGCCTGTGCCGCAACCACTACCCCTACAGCCAGAGCCATACCCTCAATGGGCGCAAATGGCTGGCATTCCTCGACAATCGTTGCCCGGCCGCCGGCCTGACCCGCTGGATGGTGCTGGTCGAAGGCGCCTACAAACCCGAATGCAAACTCGACGACAAGGCCATCGCCGGCCTGACTCAAGCGGTCGACACCTGGATTCGTAAACATGTTTGAGTTCGCCTGGCCGTGGATCTTTGCCCTGCTGCCGCTGCCCTGGCTGATGCGCATCGTGCTGCCTGTCGCCGACAGTGGCGAACCGGCGCTCAAGGTCAGCTTCCTCGGCGACCTCGAAGGCCTGGTCCGCCGCCGCGCCCGGGCCAACCTGCCGGCCTGGCGCCAACAGGCACCGTTCATGCTGCTGTGGCTGTTGCTACTGATCGCGGCGGCGCGCCCGCAATGGCTTGGCGAACCGCTGCCCATCGCCGCCAGCGGTCGCGATCTGCTGGTAGCGGTCGACGTGTCCGGCTCGATGGATTTCCCCGACATGCAGTGGCAGGACGAAGACGTCAGTCGACTCACGCTGGTTCAGCACTTGCTCGGTGACTTCCTTGAAAGTCGCGATGGCGATCGCGTCGGCCTGATCCTGTTCGGCAGCCAGGCGTATCTGCAAGCACCGCTGACGTTCGACCGGCACACGGTGCGCGTGTGGCTCGACGAAGCGCGGATCGGCATCGCCGGCAAGAACACTGCCATCGGCGATGTCATTGGCCTGGCCCTCAAACGCCTGCGCCAACGCCCGGCACAAAGTCGCGTGCTGATTCTGGTCACTGACGGCGCCAACAACGGTGGCCAAATCGACCCGCTCACGGCTGCGCGGCTGGCAGCCAGCGAAGGCGTGAAAATCTACCCGATCGGTATCGGCGCCGATCCGGAGCAAAGTGGCACGTTGGGTTTCCTTGGGGTCAACCCGAGCCTCGACCTCGATGAACCCTCCTTGATGGCGATCGCCGAAGCCACGGGCGGCCAGTATTTTCGCGCCCACGATGACAAGGAACTGCAAGCGATCAAGGACACCCTCGACAAACTGGAACCGGTGACCCAGCAACCGACTCAGGCCCGCCCGGCTCAGGCGTTGTACCACTGGCCTTTGGCAATAGCGTTGCTGTTGAGCATGCTGTTGGTGGTTCGCGAGCGCTGGCCTGACAACCCTTTGCAGCGACTGTTTACCAAGGATCTGTTTTTGCAAACGCAACTGCCCGACTGGCGCCAGCGGCTTAAACGCCTGCGTCTGCGGAGGCGCCGATGAGTGCACTCTGGCCGTACTTGTTCCGCCCCTGGTGGTTGCTGTTGTTGCCATTGCTTGGCTGGTTGCTCTGGCAGCTCTGGCATCGGCAGAAACGCGCCGGGCGCTGGCAGATGATTCTGCCACCGGCCTTCCACGCGGCGTTGCTCAGTGGTGGCAACGGTCGCGACAGCAAATTGCCGTGGGTCATCCTTGGATGTGCCTGGGTGCTGACCGTTCTGGCGCTGCTCGGGCCGAGCTGGGAACGTGTCGAGCAAGCCAGCCAGAAACCCGCCGACCCGCTGGTCGTGGTCCTTGAGCTGACCCCGGAAATGCTCGCCACCGACGTACCATCCAACCGGCTGGAACAGGCCCGGCGCAAGCTGTTCGACCTCCTGGAGAACCGCAGCGACGCCCAGACTGCGATTGTCGTCTACTCCGGCAGCGCTCACACGCTGGTGCCCCTTTCGGATGACCTGTCGACCAGCCGCAATCTATTGGATGCCCTCAAGCCTTCACTGATGCCCCAAGCAGGACATCGCGCCGATCTGGCGGTGACCAAGGCCCTTGCCCTGCTGGAACAGGGCGCCCTCGGTGACGGACGTATCCTGCTGATCGGTTCGACCTTGACCGAACTGGAACGCCATGGGATTGAGCAGGCGCTGGACGGCAAGTCGACACAATTTCTGATGCTCGGTATCGGCACTGCCGAAGGCGCGCCGATCACCCAGGAGGACGGCAGTTTTCTGAAGGACGACCAGGGCGCAATTCTGGTACCACATCTGGACGAACCAGGCCTGAAAGCCTTTGCCAACGACCTGAACGGAAGCTATCGCCACGCGCGCCTGGATGATGCCGACCTGCACGCCCTCGGCTTGCTCGACGGTCCACGCGCGTTGCGCAACGACGGCCAGACTCTGCGCCTCGATACATGGGCCGACCAGGGTTACTGGCTGTTGTTGCCGTTGTTGCTGCTGGCGGCGTGCGCCGGCCGTCGGGGCTGGTTGTTCTGTCTGCCACTGCTCTTGCTGCTACCACAGCCGAGTTACGCCTTCGACTTCAACGATTTGTGGCTGCGACCCGACCAACAGGGGCTGATCTTGCTGAAGCAGAAGCGCCCGGCCGAGGCTGCGCAGCATTTCGAAGATCGCCAATGGCAAGGCGTGGCGCTCTACGAGGCAGGCGACTACAGCGGCGCCGCCCAGCGGTTCGCCGAAGGCAGCGACGCCCACGCCCACTACAATCGTGGCAACGCCCTGGCCAAAAGCGGTGAATTGGAAGCGGCGCTGGACGCCTACGAACAGGCGCTGGAACGCCAACCGGATTTGCGCCCGGCCCTGACCAACAAGGCGCTGGTGGAAAGTCTGCTGAAGCAGAAAAACACTCCGCCGCCCGTTGCGCCGGACAAAAACGCTGGTAACGAGACCGAGCCCCCCACGCAAGAACCGCCGCCGGGCGCGGCCACGCAACCGTCGGATAAGGGCGAACCGAAAACCGACGGCCAACAAACCACGACGGACTCCGAGCAACAGAGCAAAACGCCGTCGAAACCCGGCACCAATGAAGTCCCGGGCAGCGAGCTGGGGAATGAAGACAGCACCAGACCACCGATGCGTCCGGCCAGCGACAGCATCGATGGTGAACAGCGCCAGGCGCTGGAGCAATGGCTGCGCAAGATCCCGGATGACCCGGGTGAATTGCTCAGACGCAAATTCTGGTACGAACAGCAACAACATCAGGATCAGGGAAAAACTCGATGACCCGCTTCACCACTTTCTTGCTCGCACTGTTGCTCTGCACTGTTCAGGCACAGGCAGCCGGGCTGGTCGCCAGTGTGGATCGCAGTCGCCTGAACAGCGGCGAAACGATTGAACTGACCCTCGAATCCAACGACGTGACGCAGTTCGGCAAGCCTGACCTGGCACCGCTGGAGCCGCTGTTCGAAGTGCGCGGCACCCGCCAGGTCAACCAGTTGACCACCCTGAACGGCGACAACCGTGCGACCACCCGATGGATCATCACCCTGCTGCCTCGGCAAAACGGCAGCGTGGTGATTCCGTCACTGCAACTGGGTGACGTGCAGAGCCAGCCAATCACCGTGCAAGTGGTCGAAACCGAAACCCAGGACAGCCCGACCAAACGGGCCCCGGTGTTCATCGACGCCAGCCTCGATCAAAACAGCGTGTACGTACAAGCCCAGGCAATCCTGACCTTGCGCATCTACCATTCGGTGTCGCTGTACGACGACAGCAGCTTGCCCCCTTTGCAAATCCCCGATGTGCGCATCGAGCAACTGGGCGAGGCGCGCACCTACGAGAAAGACATCAATGGTCTGCGCCACGGCGTGATCGAGATGCGCTACTCAATCTACCCGCAACACAGCGGTGAGTTGGTCATTCCGCCGCAGATATTCAATGCCGCACTCGTGGACGCACAACCCGCCAAGGACTCCGCCGCGCAGGCACCGAAATCCGGCAAACTGATGCGGGTAAGCTCCGCCGAGATTCTGCTGACGGTCAAGGCCAAACCCATCACCTACCCGGCCGACGTGCCATGGCTGCCGGCCCGTAGCCTCAGCCTGAGCGAAAGCTGGAACCCGGAACCGGATCACGCGCAAGTGGGTGATTCGTTGACCCGCAGCCTGACTGTAAAGGCTGAAGGCCTGGACAGTTCGCAATTGCCGCCGCTGCCCGCCACCGACGTCAACGGCTTGCGGCGCTACCCGGATCAACCGGTGCTGGGCAACCAGAACAGCGAGCGCGGGCTGATCGGCAGCCGCGAAGATCGTGAGGCCCTGGTGCCAACGCGCAGCGGCGCAATCGAGTTGCCAGCGGTTGAAGTGATCTGGTGGAACACCTTCGAGGACCATCTGGATCACAGCAGCCTGCCGGCCCGAACCCTGCCAGTGGCGAATAATCCGAGCCTGATGGTCGACACCCCGGCCGGCATGCCACAAGTCTTTTCCGCTGCCGACAACGAAGCCCTCTGGTGGTGGAAACTCAGCACCCTGATCCTGGCCTGCACTACCCTGCTGGGCTTCGGTCTCTGGTGGCGCGCCCGCTGGCAACCGGCGATCCTGCGCGCCGCGCAGACCGGCCCGAGCCCGCGCACCGTGCTCGACGATCTCAAGCGCGCCTGTCAGGCCAACGACTCCCACGCCACCCGCCAGGCCCTCGACGCCTGGGCCCGGCAACAACCGGAAACCCTGGCCGATATGGCGGCGCGTTTTGTGCCGCTGTCCGACGCCCTCGATGGCTTGAACGGCGCGCTCTACAGCGAAACCGGCCAGCATTGGCAAGGTGAAGACTTGTGGCGGGCGATCAAGGCGATCCCAATTGCCGAGCGGGTTCAGGACCCGGTTGGCGACAGCGGGTTGCCACCGCTTTATCCGAAGTAACGGCCCCTAGCTGTTGAGATGGGACTCGGCGTCCAGATGAATGGCCTGTAAAAAAGCGCTGTCGTGGGAGACGACGATCAATGCCCCTTGGTACTGATTGAGCATCTGCTCCAGCGCAATTTTACTAGGCAAGTCCAAATGGTTGTCCGGTTCGTCCAGCAATAGCAATTGCGGTGGCCGCTGTGCATATAACTGCGCCGCCAGTGCTATTTTCAGGCGTTCGCCACCGCTCAATTGGCAGGTCTTGAGCATCGCACGATCCGCATCAATGCCCATCTGCGCCAACCGGGTTCGCGCCTCGGCTTCGGGCAACTGCGGATTACTCTCGTAGAGCCATTGCACCGCCGTGCGTTCGGGGTGCTGCAATCCGGCGTGTTGATCCAGCCAGCCAACATGACAACTGCGCACGACCTCGCCTTCGCGCACCGGCAGTTGGCCGGCGATCACCTGCAACAAGGTCGACTTGCCGCTGCCGTTGGCGCCCAGGATTGCCATGCGCATAGGCCCCGTCAGCGTCAGATTGACCGGCGTTGCGTAACCGAACGGGAGAATGACGTCGTTGAGCTGCACAATCAGCTTGCCATTGGGCACAACGCTTTCCGGAGACAACATCATGCGTTGAATGTCGGGCGCACACCGCGCACGGGCCTCGGCGATACGTTGTTGTTGCTGCTCCCGGGCCACCTGTTGATTGAGGCGCAATTTTCCCTGACTGTTTTCGCTGCGCTCTTTCTGGGCGTTGGTGATCAGCTTGGTCTGATTGCCGTCGCGGGCCTGACGGTCTCCGCGCGCATTACGCCGTTGCTGACGCTCCATCTGCACGGCCATCTCACGTTGCTCGCGCTTGGCCTGCGCCCGCTCCCCTTGCAATGCCGACTGGAACGACTGCTGTTCTTGCTCGCGTGCCGCCGCATACTGACTGTAGTTGCCGCCATAAACCGCCAGCCCCAAAGGTGAAAGCTCGACAATTTCGTTTACGTGCTCCAGAAGACCCCGGTCGTGGCTGATCAACACCAGGCCGTTGGGCCAGCGATCGATCTGCTGCGATAACTTGTATTGCTGATCAATATCCAGGTGATTACTGGGCTCATCCAGAATGAGCCAGTCGGCTCTGGATAACCACGCCCCCAGCAACGCCACCCGTTGCCGTTCGCCACCACTGAGTGCATCGGTGCGCGCGTCGGCATTCAAATGGCCCAGGCCGATCTGCTGCAGTTCCGCCTCAAGGCGTGTGGCGCAATCCCATTGGTCGACCGCCAGCGAATGGTCGTCATCGTCGACGCTGCCTTGGGCAATGCGATCCAGCGCCGCCAGAATAGGGTCGACCCCGGCCAGCGCGGCAACGCTGGGATAGCGTTCGGGTTCCAGTAACTGCGCCACGGCGTAAACCCGGCCTTCGCGACGGACGATGCCGCTGGTGGGCCGTTGCTCCCCCGTCAGGAGCCGGCCAAGCAAGGACTTGCCACAGCCATTGGCGCCCACGATGCCGGTGGCCCTGGTACTGAAGGTGTGGTTCAAGTGATCAAACAGAACGCGCCCGTCGGGCAGGTTGAACGACACTTGATCCAGTTGAAGTAACCGTTGAGTCATGACGCCTCCTTAAACATTAAAACTCCCTGATGCTGCGCAACAGCGTTCGACTGCCCTCTACCATACTGAAGCTGTACCCCCCAATCGACAGGCAATCTTTCAAGGCATTCAGCATCCCCGGTCTTTTGCCAGTAAACTCCCTCCCCTTTAGCCGCCATCATTTCCCACGCGGCCATTACCTTATTTCCTACGGAGTTTGCCTTGCGTCTGTTTCACACCTCCGACTGGCACCTTGGACAAAACCTACATGGCCAGGAACGCGATTTCGAGCACGGCTGTTTCCTTGACTGGCTGTTGCGTCAGCTAAAGCTGGACCAGCCTGATGTGCTGCTGATCGCCGGCGATATCTTCGACACGGTCAACCCGCCGGTCAAAGCCCAGGAACGTCTCTACGATTTCATCGTCAGCGCCCATGAACAACAGCCGAAGCTGACCATCGTGATGATCGCCGGCAACCATGACTCCGGTTCGCGGATCGAACTGCCCGCGCCATTGATGCGGCGTTTACGCACGCATGCGCTGGGGCGTGTGCTGTGGCTGGATGACGGTCAACTCGACGCCGAGCGCTTGTTGCTGCCATTGCCGGATGCCAAGGGCAAAACCGTCGCCTGGTGCCTGGCGCTGCCGTTCCTGCGCCCCGCCGAAGTGACCGGCGCGCACTTGGGCGACAACTACCTGCGCGGCATCGGTCAGGTTCACGAATGGCTGATCGAAGCGGCTAATGCCAAACGCAAGCGGGGCCAGGCACTGATCGCTATCAGCCACGCGCACATGGCTGGCGGTTCGGTGTCGGAAGACTCCGAGCGCAGCCTGATCATCGGCAATGCCGAAGCGCTGCCCGCCAACCTGTTCGGGCCGAGCATCAGTTACGTCGCCCTCGGTCACTTGCACAAGCCGCAGAAGGTCAATGGTGAAGAGCGTATCCGCTACAGCGGCTCGCCAATTCCGCTGTCGTTCTCCGAGATTGGCTATCAGCACCAGATTCTCGACATCAAACTCGAGGGCGAAACCCTGGTCAGCGTCGAACCCAAACTGATCCCCCGGGCGGTGAATCTGCAACGCATCGGTCCCGCGCCATTGGCGGAAATCCTGCTGCAACTGGCCGACTTGCCGAACATCGACCTGCTGGCCGATATCCAGCGCCAGCCGTGGCTGGAAGTTCGGGTGCGCCTCGATGAGCCGCAACCCGACTTGCGTTTTCAAGTGGAAACCGCCCTGCAAGGCAAAGCCGTGCGCCTGGTGCGGATCGCCGCTGAATACGCCGGCAACGGCAGCCGCGATGGCGTCGATGACGGCACGACCTTGATCGAGCTCGACCAGCTCTCACCTCAGGAACTGTTCAGCCGCGCCTGGCAGGACAACTACGGCAGCGAGGTCGACGAGCAAACCCTCAAGGACTTCGCTGAGCTGTTGCAAGACGTGCAGATGGAGAGCGAACAACCATGAAGATCCTCGCGATCCGCCTGAAAAACCTCGCCTCACTGGCCGGGCCTTTTGAAATCGACTTTACCGCTGAGCCGTTGGCCAGCGCCGGTCTGTTCGCGATCACAGGGCCGACGGGCGCCGGTAAAAGCACCTTGCTCGATGCCTTGTGCCTCGCGCTGTTCGGTGCGGTGCCTCGGCTTAGCAATGCTCAGGTGTCTGCCAAAGCGCCAGACGCCGACGGCGAGATCAGCACTGGCGACCCGCGCACGCTGCTGCGTCGCGGCACGGGTGAAGGTTATGCCGAAGTAGATTTCGTTGGCATCGATGGCCGTCGCTACCGCGCTCGCTGGGAAGCTAACCGCGCCCGCGAGAAAGCCGGCGGCAAGCTGCAAGCCAGCCGCCAGAGCTTGCGCGACATCGATCTGGATCAACTGCTGGCCAGTCAGAAAGTTGAATTCAAAATCCATCTCGAATCCGTACTGGGCCTGAACTTTGAGCAATTCACCCGCGCGGTGCTGTTGGCCCAGAGTGAATTCAGTGCGTTCCTCAAGGCTAACGACAACGAACGTAGCGAACTGCTGGAAAAACTCACCGACACCGCGCTCTATACGCGCCTGGGTCGCCGGGCGTTCGACAAAACCAAAGAGGCTCGCGAAACCCACAAGCTGCTGCAGGACCAGGCCACCGGCGTGACGCCGTTGTCGCCAGAAGCTCGGGCAGAACTCGATGAACGCTTCAACGAGGCTCAGCAACAACTCAAGAGCCAGCAAGCGCAACTCAAGCAACTAGAACTGCAACATACCTGGCTCAAGGAATTGCGCCAGTTGCAGGACGAGCAGCAGAGCGCCACCGAGCAACTGCAATCGGCCCAGCAACACTGGGAAAGTCTGGCCGGCGAACGTTTGAAGCTGACTCGCCTGGAGCAACTGGCCCCGCAACGGCACCAGTTCGCCCGCAAGACCGAACTCACCGCCCAGCTCACACCGCTGGCCGCGCAGATTCAGCAACACACCCAACAGCAAACCGAGCTGAACGAGCGCCAGACGCAACTCGAACACAGCCTGAGTGCCGCACAGACCGCACTCGTCGAGGCCCAAAGCCAACACACCTCAAGCGCTCCACTTCTGCGCCAGGCCTTCGAAGAGCAAAGCACCCTCGCCCGTCTGGTCAAGGATGCCGGCCTCAGTGCCGACCTCAAGCAGCAGGCGGAACTGGCCTGCACTCAGGGCCAAAACACGATCCAAGGCTTGCTGAACCAACAGAAACAGGTGGCCGAATGTTTGCAGCGGATTGCCGGGGAGCTTGAGCAAAGCACCCCTCTGGCGGCTTTGAGCGATGCCTGGAGCGCCTACCGTGATCGCCTGCAACAGCTGATGCTGATCGGCAATCGCCTGAACAAGGGCCAGGCCGAACTGGCCGCTCTGGAACAAAGCGCCGCTCGCGCTGCCGAGGACCTTTCCACTCGGCGCCAGAGCCTTGAAGTGCTGTACAAGGAGGCCGGCGCCGAACCGGAGGCGGTGGCCGAACAGATCCAGATTCTCGGGAGTCTGTTGCAGGATAACCGCAAGCAACAGCGGGCCTTTGAAGAGCTGACGCGCCTGTGGGCCAGTCATCAGGAACTGGACAAGCGCGCGTCCGAACTCCAGCAGCGCCAGCTCACCGCTCAGCAAGAACGAGAACGTCTGACCCAGGACGGTGTGAAAGCCAAGAACGAATTGGTCGTTGCCGAACAGACCCTGACCGTCACCCGCGAACTGCTGGAACGCCAGCGCCTGGCCCGCAGCGCCAGCGTTGAAGAACTGCGCGAGCAGTTGCAGGACGATCAGCCGTGCCCGGTCTGTGGCAGCCCCGACCATCCTTATCATCAGCCCGAAGCCCTGCTGCAGAGCCTTGGCCGGCATGATGAAAGCGAACAGGCCAACGCCCAAAAAGCCGTCGACCTGCTGAAAGAAAAGCTCACTGACCTGCGCGCTGAAGTGGGCGGCGTGATTGCTCAGCAAAAGGAGTTGCTGCAACAGCAAGAACACCTCGCGACCCAGCAACAGAGCCTGGCACCGAGCCTTGAAGCACATCCGTTGTCTGCGCAGTTGCTCACGCAAGATGCGCTCAAACGCGATGCCTGGCTGACGCAGCAAAGCAGCCAGCTAAACCAGAGCATCACTCAGGACGAACAACGGCAAACCGCCCTGCTCACCCTGCAACAGGACGCCGCGCGCCTTCAACAGCAACTGCGTAGCGCTGAAGCGGCGAGCCAGCAAGCTGCCCAATACCTGGCCAACCAGCAACGTGAGTTGAGCAGTGATCGCCAGCGTCTGGACGAGGAGTTGACGGCGTTCAGCAACCTGCTCCCGGCCGACACGCTGCAAGCGCTGCGCAACGAACCGGCCGCGACCTTCATGAAATTGGACCGGCAGATCAGCCAGCGCCTGGAACAACTCGATCAGCAACGCGATGAACTCGGCGAACAGCAACAACGGCAGCAGACGCTGGAGAAAGAACAGGACCGCCAACTCACTCGCCTCCAGCAGTTGGAAACGACCCGCCAGCAGTTCACCGCCCTCGCCGACCAGCAACAGGCCTGCCAGCAAAAACTCACGCAATTGCTCGGCGAACACACCAGCGCCGAACAGTGGCAGCAGCAACTGGATCAAGCCGTCGAACAGGCGCGCAATGCTGAGGCGACCGCCAATCAGGAACTGCAAACCGTGCGTACGCGGCTGGTGCAACTGGGCGCCGAACTCAAGGCCCAGCAGGAACGCTCGCAGGCACTGGAAACCGAAGATCGCGAGCTGAGCGGCAAGATTGCCGACTGGCGCGCATTGCATCCGGAACTGGATGACGGTGGTCTGGAAGATCTGCTGAGTGTTGACGACCAGCAGGTCAGCGAACTGCGTCAGCAATTGCAGCAAAGCGAAAAAGCCATCGAACAGACCAAGGTTCTGTTGCAGGAACGCGATCAGCGTCTGCTCAATCATCAAGCACAGCACAACGGCAATCTCGACGCCGAACAGCTGGCGACGGCGCTTGCCGAGCTACAAAACCTGTTCACCGCCAGCGAACACCGTTGCGCCGAGCTGCGCGCCGAACAGGCCGAGGATCAGCGCCGGCAAAACGCCAATCAGGCCCTCGCGCAGCAGATCGCCGACGCCTACACCGAATACCAGCGCTGGGCACGTTTGAATGCACTGATCGGTTCGGCCACGGGCGACACCTTCCGCAAGATCGCCCAGGCCTACAACCTCGACCTGCTGGTGCATCACGCCAACGTTCAGTTGCGGCAACTGGTGCGGCGCTATCGCCTCAAACGTGGCGGCAGCATGCTCGGGCTGTTGGTGATGGACACCGAGATGGGTGATGAACTGCGTTCGGTGCATTCGTTGTCCGGCGGCGAGACGTTCCTGGTGTCGCTGGCCCTGGCGCTCGGTTTGGCGTCGATGGCATCGAGCACGCTGAAAATCGAATCATTGTTCATCGATGAAGGCTTCGGCAGCCTTGATCCGGAATCCCTGCAACTGGCCATGGATGCTCTCGACGGCTTGCAAGCGCAGGGACGTAAAGTCGCGGTGATTTCACACGTGCAGGAAATGCATGAACGGATTCCGGTGCAAATTCAGGTCCGCCGTCAAGGCAACGGCCTGAGTACGCTGGAGGTGAAATGAATACGCTGTATTCCTTCCGCCGCTGCCCCTACGCGATGCGGGCGCGCATGGCCCTGCGCTACTGCGGCGTTGCGGTGAACATTGTCGAGGTCAGCCTGAAGGCCAAACCTGCCGAAATGCTCGCGTTGTCGAGCAAAGGCACGGTGCCGGTGCTGAGCGTCGACGGTCAGGTGATCGATGAAAGCCTGGCGATCATGCACTGGGCGTTGGCGCAGAGCGATCCGCAGGATTGGTTGCTCAAGGATGACCCTGTCGGGCAGCAACTCATCGCCGGGTTGATCGAAGAAAACGATCAGATGTTCAAGGTGCATCTGAATCGCTACAAGTACGCCGAGCGATACCCCGAGCAGCCAATGGCGTTTTATCGCGCCGAGGGCGAGGTTTTTTTGCGCAGGCTCGATGAGTTGCTGGAGGGACGCGACTACTTGCTGGCCGAGCATCCGTGCCTGGCGGACGTGGCGCTGATGCCGTTCGTGCGGCAATTTGCCCATGTGGATCGCGAGTGGTTCGGGCAGACGCCCTATCACCGCTTGCAGGGCTGGTTGCAGCGAATCCTTGAGTCGGATTTGTTTGTCGGCGTAATGCAGAAGGTGCCGCACCGCCCCCTGTAGCAGCTGGCGAAGCCTGCGTTCGGCTGCGCAGCAGACGTGAAACCAGAGCACGCGGTCTTCCAAATAGATCTGAAATAACGGATTTACGACTGCTGCGCAGCCGAACGCAGGCTTCGCCAGCTGCTACAAGGTGAGTCGTCTCAACGACTCAGGCCAACGCTTTACACATCTCTAACGCCGAGCAATCCACGTGGAACGGCCCGAAAAAACTGCCTTGGCGTTTGATTGGCGGATTGCCGGCCAGCAGCCCCAGGGCCTTCGCGGTTTCAATGTTACGAGCAAGGTTGTGATTGGCTTCGATAGTCCGTGCCACCGACCCCGCCGAGCCCTGTCCGATCCCCAACAAGGAGGATCCATTGGTCATGAACGCCAGGAAGGCGATGACCCAAAGTCTGTGCCCTTTCATTCCCCGGCGACTCCTGCGAGTTCAGCGTGATCGACCATCGCGGTTTGCGAACGGTGTTCAAACTGGATGCCGGGATGAGCGACTTGAATCGGCGCATCGAGGGTCTGTTGCGATTGAGGCGAGAGGCTGACAACCAGCACCAGGACTACGTAAAGACCGATAGCCAGGTAGGCGCCGTGTTTGGCAGAAGTGATGATTGCGCTGGCCATGATGTTCTCCGCAGGCGTGTTTCGATGCCCACAGAATCGATCAGAAAAGCGGTGATAACCACTCAGGGTTATCCATAGTGACCATCAGCTTCGTTGATCATTAAGCCAGTCTATTTCAGTCTTCAATAAAACTCATCAAGCGCTCGCGGGCCGCATCCGGCTCGTCTGGAACGGGCTGGGCAGCCGAAAGAATGGGGGTGGAATAGAGAAACAGAAGAACCACGGCCAGACGCATTGCCATGCTGTCGATCCTTATCATGGGAAGGAGTCAAAAAATCAGCGTCAAATTTAAACTTATGGCCATGTGATATCAAGCAATACATTGATAGCAATATGATGCTGTCGTAAACGCGTTATGCAGGAGCGACATCACTCAGGTTTCTCAAAGCTTTTCAGCTCGATCGGCGCAAGTGACTTCGCTCCTGCATAAAAGGTGCAGGGTTCAAATTTCAGGCTTGGGTCTTGTGATCCAGAGCCGCGTAAAAGTTGGCGCTCTGTTGCAGGTATTTCTGGGTGTAGCTTTGGGCGTGGGATTTTTTGTCGCTGATTTCAACGTTGGCGCTGGCTGGCAAAGCAACGGTGGCTGAGATAGCGGAAGCGGCGATTACGGAGAAGAGATTGAAGTTCATGGCGATGTTCCTCGGATTCAGTTGGCTTGCTTGCCCGGTGGGGCCGTGAAGCAAACTTAACCTTCGAGGTTGGCGCCTTGAAATCTTTTGTAGCATTAGCAGATATCAGCGTCATTAATAGAAGGATGCAGGCCCCATCAACCGGGGCCTGCGGCCTATTGACGCACCATGAACTTGAGGTCGCTCGGGGCATCCATCGGCAGTTTTTGCACGGTTTTACCCAGCAGGCCTGTCTTTGAATCGCGCTCGACGACGACAATCTGGTTGCTTTTCTGATTGGCGATCAACAAGAACTTGCCACTCGGGTCGAGGCTGAACTCGCGCGGGTGATCACCTTCTACTGAACGGCGCTGCAGTTCCTTGAGGTGCCCGGTCGCAGGATCGATGGCGAACACCAGCAGCTGATTGGCGGTGCCACGGTTGCTGACGTAGAGGAACTTGCCATCGCGCGACGCGTGAAGCGCAGCGGCTGCCTTGTCCGAAACGGGTTGCCCCGTCGCCAACTCGACCATTTGCGTTTGCTTGAGTTGGCCGTCCTTGTAATCGAACACCGCAACCTGCGCGCTCATTTCCATGGTCAGCCACGCGTGCTTGCCATCGGCGCTGAACAGCAGATGACGCGGCCCGCTACCGGGTGGCAACTGGACGGACGCCGGTGTAGCGGCGGTCAAGGGCAGTTCCGGGTTGGCCTTTGGGTCGAAGCGGTAGACAAAGATCTTGTCAGCGCCCAAGTCATTGGAGAACACATATTGGCCGTCCGGCGACGAAACCGTGGAATGCACGTGTGCCGACATCTGCCGCTCGGGATTGACCCGGCTCGACGGATGGCTGCTCATCTGCACCACGGGTTTGAGCTTGCCGTCGGCGCCCACCGGCAATACCGCCAGCGTGCCACCCGGATCTTCAGCCACTGAATAGTTGCTGACAAACAGGTGACTGGCTTCAACGCTGAGGCCCGAATGCGTCGGCTCGTTGCCCAGGCTCTGCACCTGATTGATCAGGCTCAATTCATGGGTGTTGGGATCGATCGCATAGCTGCTGACGCGCCCTACCGGATCGGTCTGTCCCGGGCCGTTTTCGTTGACCACGAACAGCTGACGCTGATCCTTGGACAGGGTCAGCCAGGATGGGTTTTCGCTCTTGACCACTTGCAGCGGCTTGGCATCGATCTGCCCGGTAGCACTGTCGAAGTTCAGGCGATAAATCCCCTGGCTCTGACCGGCTGTGTAGGAACCGACCAGCAACTGATAGTCGTCGGCCGACGCAACCTGAAAACCCATCGCGCCGACGCTGCCGGCGATCAACAATGGCAAGAGCTTACGCATCCTCATTCGCTTCTTCCTCGTCGTCATCACCGCGAAACGCGGTCATGCACACCAACCGGTGCTCACCGGAAGTGCCGGTGATCAGCCAGCTTTGCAGGTCTGGATCGAAGGTCGCGGCCTCGACCTCGGCCGGGGTGAACTCCCAATGCTTGGACACACGACCGTCCAAGCATTCGATGTGCAGGTTATCGTCTTCATCGAGGGAGAATTCGAAGGCGTGCAGCCCGTCGATTTCCACCATATCGCAGTGTTCGAGGGTGGCGAGCAAGGTGTCGGCTGGGGCGGTCATGGCAGTCAATCTTTGAATGGGAAAGACGCAATGATAGCTCATTGCGCCTCAGTCCAATGTGTGCAAGCTTGCTCGCGATGGTGGTGTGTCATTCAACATTGATGTGATTGACAGGGACTCATCGTCGGAACGCCGCCCGGAGCAAGCTCGCTCCCACAGGGGATTGTGCTCGCCGTTAGAGGGCTTCTCGGGACATTTGCCCATCCACCAACCGCTGAATACGCAGCGGATTGCCATTCTTCAACGCATCCGGCAGCAAGCTGTCAGGGTAGTTCTGGAAGCACACCGGGCGCAGGAAACGGTCGATGGCCAAGGTGCCCACCGACGTGCCGCGCGCATCGGATGTCGCCGGATACGGCCCGCCATGGACCATCGAATCGCAGACTTCCACCCCGGTCGGATAGCCGTTGAGCAGGATCCGTCCGACCTTCTGTTCCAGCAACGGCGTCAGCTCAGCGAACTGCTCGAAGTCCGCCGGTTCGCCAATGATCGTCGCCGTCAGCTGTCCGTGCAGACCGTTCAGGGCTGCGCTGAGCTGCGTCTGATCGGCCACTTCGACAAACACCGTGGTCGGGCCGAACACTTCTTCCTGCAGCACTTCATTGCCATTGATCAACAGGCTGACATCGGCCTTGAACAGTTGCGGTTGCGCCTGATTGCCTTGTTGCGGACTGCCGGCCAGATGCTCGATACCGGGATGAGCGAGGAGTTTTTGCACACCTTTGCCATAGCTGCCCAAGGTCCCGGCATTGAGCATCGTTTGCGCCGGTTGATCGCCGATCAGGCCCGCCACCTGTTGCATGAAGGTGGTGAACTGCGACGAACGAATGCCGATCACCAAACCGGGATTGGTGCAGAACTGACCGCAACCCTGCACCACCGAAGCGGTCAGGTCACGGGCGACCGATTCGGCGCGAACTTGCAGCGCCTGCGGCAATACGATCACCGGGTTGATGCTCGACATCTCGGCGAACACCGGAATGGGCTGCGCACGCGCGGCAGCCATGTCGCACAACGCACGGCCGCCCTTGAGCGAACCGGTAAAGCCAACCGCCTGAATCGCCGGATGCTTGACCAGCGCTTCGCCGACCCCACCGCCGTAGATCATGTTGAACACGCCGGCCGGCATCCCGGTTTTTTCTGCGGCGCGGATGATCGCGTCGGCCACCCGTTCAGCGGTGGCCATATGACCGCTGTGGGCCTTGAACACCACCGGGCAACCGGCGGCCAACGCCGACGCGGTGTCGCCTCCCGCCGTGGAAAACGCCAACGGAAAGTTACTGGCGCCAAACACCGCGACCGGCCCGAGGCCGATGCGGTACTGACGCAAGTCCGGACGCCGCAACGGTTGGCGCTCAGGCAACGCCCGATCGATCCGCGCACCGTAGAAATCACCGCGACGCAGCACTTTGGCAAACAGACGCATCTGGCCGCTGGTGCGACCTCGCTCGCCTTGAATGCGTGCGGCGGGTAGCGCGGTTTCGCGGCAGACCAGCGCAACAAAGTCGTCGCCCAGCGCGTCCAGTTCGTCGGCAATCGCGTCGAAAAATTGCGCTCGGCGTTCGGCGCTCAAACTGCGATACGTCGGGTGAGCCGCGGCGGCAGCCTTGGCGGCGGCGTCGACTTCTTCAAGGGTGGCCTGGTGAAAACTGTAAGGCAGGTTTTCGCCCGTGTAGGCATCAACGCTTTTGACGATGATTTCGCCGGCAGCGCTGCGCTGACCGCCGATGTAGTTGTGACCAAGAATCTGGGTCATGCCTGTCTCCTTAAAGGGTGCCAACGGTGCCGGGCTCGAACGCCGCTTCAACCGGTACAATCCCGTTGATCAACGGTGCACCGAACTCGGCCTGACTGATCTCGAACACGTCACCCGGCTGGGTGCGAACGCCATCGGCAAAGGACAGGGTCGCGGTGCCGAAGAAGTGAATGTGCACATCGCCCGGACGCAGGAACTGGCTGTATTTGAAATGGTGGTACTCGAGGTTTTCCAGGCTGTGGCACATGTTGGCCTCGCCGCTGAGAAATTCGTTCTGCCACAGCACTTCACCGTCACGCAGGATGCGGCTGGTGCCTGCCAGATGCTCCGGCAGTTCAGCGACCCGAAGTTCCGGGCCATAACTGCAACTGCGCAGTTTGGAATGGGCCAGGTAGAGGTAATTCTTGCGTTCCATTACGTGATCGGAGAACTCGTTACCCACGGCAAAACCGAGTCGATACGGTTTGCTGTCATGGCCGATGACGTAGAGGCCGCTGAGCTCCGGCTCCTCCCCCGCGTCTTCGGCAAACGGTGGCAGCGGGAACGGTTGGCCCGGACGCACGACGATGCTGCCGTCGCCCTTGTAGAACCATTCCGGTTGTACGCCGGCCTTCCCCGCTACCGGCTTGCCGCCTTCCACGCCCCATTTGAAGATGCGCATGGTGTCGGTCATCGCCGCTTCGTCGCCGACTTGCTGATGCATCTTGTCCCGTGCCGACGCGCTGCCCAAATGGGTCAGGCCTGTACCGCTGACCAGCATGTGCGCCGGGTCCGGGTGATCCAGCGGTGGCAGGATACGCAGCTTGGCCAACAGTTCTGCATAGTCATGGCTGATGCCCAGGCCCAGGGTTTTCACCTGCTGCACAAGATTGACGCCCGCCTCGATTGCCGCCAACGCCAGGTCGCGAACGGTGCGCGCGTCCTGCACCTCGCGCACCAGACCGTCCTCGACCACGCCCACCCGACGCTCGCCATTACTCAATTCGAACTGAACTAAACGCATGATTTTTTCTCCTGTAAACGAAATTCGAAAACACCGCAAAACCAATGTGGGAGCGGGCTTGCTCGCGAAGGCGGTGTGTCAGTCACCATTGATGTTGAATGTAACGACCTCTTCGCGAGCAAGTCGGATCGCCGCACCGCCGCTCCCACATTTGATTGGGGTTAACCTTCAGATTTATGCGCGGGTCGCGCCACGGGCGCTGGCAGCGAACTGGTCGGCCGGCAGTACGTGCTTGCGTTCCAGCAGGCGATAGACCACACCGGTCAAAATCAGCCCGAACACCATCACGCCGGACAAGAAGTACAGACCCGAAGCCAGGTTGCCGGTGTATTCCTTGAGCGCGCCGATCACGAACGGACCGATGTAGCCGCCAAGGTTGCCCACCGAGTTGATCAACGCTATTCCGGCCGCCGCACTGGCCCCGGCAAAGAAGCGGCCCGGCAAGGTCCAGAACACTGCGGTGCAGGAAAACAGCGCGAAGGCCACCAGGCACAACGCCGCCAGTTGCAGCACCGGCACTGTCAGCCAGGCGCTGAGGAACAGGCCGATGGCACCCAACACGTAAAGGACTGCCAGGTGGCCGTAGCGATCATTCAAGCGGTCGGAACTGCGCGGGATGATCAGCAAACCGATGATCCCGAAGATGTACGGCACCGATGACACGAAACCGGTCACCAGATCCGTGCCACCGAACTGTTTGATCAGGGTCGGCAACCACAAACCCAGGCCGTAAATGCTCAGGGTCACCGGGAGATAGAACAACGCCAGCAGCAAGACACGTTTGTCCTTGAGGGCGTGCAACGGGTTGCCGTGGCGGGTCTGGCCGTACTCCTCAAGATCCTTTTTCAGTTCGCCGGTCAGCCAGTCTTTTTCGGCCTGGTCCATCCATTTCACCTGTTTCGGACCGTCCGGCAGCCAACGCAGCACTGGCCAGGTCAACAGGATCGCCGGGGTGCCGATGACGATGAACAGCCACTGCCAGCCATGCAGGCCAAGAATGCCGTCCATGCCGAGCAGACCGCCGGACACCGGACCGGTGATCAACATGGCGATGGGTTGGGAAAGGATGAACAACCCGAGGATCTTGCCGCGATGGCGCACCGGGAACCACTGGGTGATGTAGTAGAGAACGCCCGGGAAGAACCCGGCTTCCGCCGCGCCGAGCAGAAAGCGCATCACATAGAAACTGTGCGGCCCCTGGACGAAGGCCATGCCAATGGTGATGGCGCCCCAGGTGACCATGATTCGCGCGAACCAGCGCCGCGCGCCAAAGCGTTCGAGCATCAGGTTGCTGGGGATTTCCAGCAAGAAATAGCCAATGAAAAACAGCCCGGCACCCAAGCCGTAAGCCGCGTCACCGATGCCGAGGTCGGCGCCCATGTGCAATTTGGCGAAGCCTACGGCGGAGCGATCCACATAGGCGATCAGGTACAGCAGGATCAGGAAGGGAATCAGTTTCAGCGTGATGCGACGAATAAGCCGCAGTTCCTGGCTCATGAGATCGGTCTCCGATTGTTGTTGTTATAGAACCTCGGGGGACGCCTCTCGCGGAAAACCGCCAGGGCAATCCCTCCGTTGAAACGGACTATATAGTAATACTATTTAATCAACAACACTTCCAAACAGTCGGATTTGCGCCTATGTTACGCCTCAGTTCGAACAATATAGTCATACAATAAGAGAACCGATTATGTCTGATAAGAAACCCACCCTGCGCTCCGCCCAATGGTTTGGCACTGCCGACAAGAACGGCTTCATGTACCGCAGCTGGATGAAGAATCAGGGCATCGCCGACCACCAGTTCCACGGCAAGCCGATCATCGGCATCTGCAACACCTGGTCGGAACTGACCCCGTGCAACGCGCATTTCCGCCAGATTGCGGAACACGTCAAACGTGGGGTGATCGAGGCTGGGGGCTTTCCCGTGGAATTCCCGGTGTTCTCCAACGGCGAGTCGAACCTGCGTCCGACCGCCATGCTCACTCGCAACCTGGCGAGCATGGACGTCGAAGAAGCGATTCGCGGCAACCCGATTGACGGTGTTGTGCTGCTGACCGGTTGCGACAAAACCACCCCGGCGTTGTTGATGGGCGCGGCCAGTTGCGACGTACCGGCAATCGTCGTCACCGGCGGGCCGATGCTCAATGGCAAGCACAAAGGTCAGGACATTGGTTCGGGCACCGTGGTCTGGCAGCTCAGCGAACAGGTCAAGGCTGGCACCATCACCATCGACGATTTTCTTGCGGCCGAGGGTGGCATGTCCCGCTCGGCCGGCACGTGCAACACCATGGGCACCGCTTCGACCATGGCCTGCATGGCTGAAGCACTTGGCACCTCCCTACCCCACAACGCGGCGATTCCGGCGGTGGATGCACGTCGTTATGTGCTGGCGCACATGTCCGGCATGCGCGCGGTGGAGATGGTTCGCGAAGATCTGAAGCTGTCGAAAATTCTCACCAAAGAAGCCTTCGAAAATGCTATTCGAGTGAACGCCGCCATTGGTGGTTCGACCAACGCCGTGATCCACTTGAAAGCCATTGCCGGGCGCATCGGTGTCGAGCTGGACCTCGACGACTGGACCCGCATCGGTCGCGGCATGCCGACCATCGTCGACCTGCAACCGTCCGGGCGTTTCCTGATGGAAGAGTTCTACTACGCCGGTGGCCTGCCAGCGGTGCTGCGTCGTCTGGGTGAAGCCAACCTGATTCCGCATCCGAATGCCCTGACCGTCAACGGCAAGACTCTCGGCGAGAACACCAAAGACGCACCGATCTACGGCCAGGACGAAGTGATCCGCACCCTCGACAACCCGATCCGCGCCGACGGCGGCATTTGCGTATTGCGCGGCAATCTGGCGCCACTCGGTGCAGTGCTCAAGCCTTCCGCCGCCAGCGCCGAACTGATGCAACACCGCGGGCGTGCGGTGGTGTTCGAGAACTTCGACATGTACAAGGCACGGATCAACGATCCGGAGCTGGACGTGGATGCCAACTCGATTCTGGTGATGAAAAACTGCGGTCCGAAGGGTTACCCGGGTATGGCCGAAGTCGGCAACATGGGCTTGCCGGCCAAGTTGCTGGCTCAAGGTGTGACAGACATGGTGCGTATTTCCGATGCGCGCATGAGCGGCACGGCGTACGGGACTGTCGTTTTGCACGTGGCCCCGGAAGCGGCCGCTGGCGGACCTTTGGCGACGGTAAAGGAAGGTGACTGGATCGAACTTGACTGCGCCAATGGTCGTCTGCACCTGGACATTCCCGACGCCGAACTGGCGGCGCGCATGGCTGATCTGCAGCCACCGCAGCAATTGATCGTGGGTGGTTATCGTCAGCTGTACATTGATCATGTGCTGCAGGCGGATCAGGGTTGCGATTTCGACTTCCTGGTCGGTTGCCGCGGCTCTGAAGTACCGCGCCACTCCCACTGACATCACAAATCCCCTGTGGGAGCGAGCTTGCTCGCGAAGGCGGTCGATCATCCAGCATTAATGTTGAATGTGCGGCCCTCTTCGCGAGCAAGTCGGATCGCCGCACCGCCGCTCCCACATTTGATCTATGCCCGCCTCAAGATTGCGCCGCGCCTGTTATCATGCGCAGCATCCCATCGCCCAGGATCGCGCCGTTCCCCATGGATTACCGCAAACCCTCCGACCGCAAAAGCATGCATTCGCGCATCGTCCAGGAACTGGGCATGCAGATCGTTTCCGGACGCTTCAAGCCGTGTGACAAACTGCCCGCCGAAGCCCTGTTGTGCGAGGAGTACGCGGTCAGCCGTCCAGTCCTGCGCGAAGCCACCCGGGTATTGGTCGCCAAGGGTCTGGTGTATTCCCGTCCGCGAGTGGGCACCGTGGTCAAGCAGCGCAAGGAATGGCACATGCTCGATCCCGATGTGCTGCATTGGCTGATGCAAAGCAGCCCGCAAAATGAATTCTTCGATTTGCTGACCAGCGTGCGCAGCATCATCGAACCCGCCGCGGCCGCCCTCGCCGCGCAGTTCGCCACGGACGATGACATCGCCTCCATCGGTGAAGCCTACCAACGTATGGAAGCCGCACCGACCCCCGAAGCGCTCTTGCAACCGGACCTGGATTTCCATAGCCGGATCGCCGATGCGACCCATAACGACTTGCTGGCCAACCTGTGCAACATGCTGTCGGTGGCGATTGCCGAAGCCTTGAAGCATTCCAACCAGCGACCGAATCTGCATGAACTGGCATTGCCACGGCACAAGGCGATTCTGACGGCGATCGAGAACCGGGATGCGCTGGGTGCGCGGCATGCCACGTTGGTGCAGCTGGATGATGCGCGTAGCGCGTTGAATGCGGTGCTGGGTACCGATCCCTCATAACTACCACAAATCCAATGTGGGAGCGGGCTTGCTCGCGAAGGCGGCGTGTCAGTCAGCACAGGTGTTGAATGGTAGACCGCCTTCGCGAGCAAGCCCGCTCCCACATTGGGTTCAGCGTCAATTTTGAGATGTAAAAAAGCCGCAACCATGATTGCGGCTTTTCTATTTCAGCGTGGGATCAGTGAGCGAACAACGAATTGCCCTTCTGCCCCGCCAGTTTCTCCGGTTTGATCAGGAACCGCGCCAATGCCGGCAACAGCCACAGTGCACCAAACATGTTCCAGAGCAGCATGAAGGTCAGCATCAGGCCCATGTCGGCCTGGAACTTGATGGCCGAGAAAATCCAGGTGCACACGCCGATCGCCAGGCACAGGCCGGTGAACAGCACGGCTTTACCGGTGGACTTCAGCGTCTGGTAGTACGCCTCTTGCAACGGCAGACCAGCACGGAGGAAGCTTTCAAGACGGCTGTAGATGTAGATGCCGTAATCCACGCCAATCCCCACCCCGAGCGCCACAACCGGTAGGGTTGCGACTTTCACGCCGATGCCCATGAAGGCCATCAGGGCGTTTCCGAGTACCGAGGTCAGGACCAGCGGCAGCACGATGCACAACGTCGCTGCCCAGGAGCGGAAGGTGATCATGCACATGGTCGCCACGCAGATGTACACCAGGATCAGGATGGTCAGCTCGGATTCCTTGATCACCTCGTTGGTGGCGGCCTCGATCCCGGCGTTACCGGCGGCAAGGATGAATTCCAGGCCTTCCTTGTTGTTCTCCTTGGCGAAGTCTTGCACCGCATGCACAGCGCGATCCAGAGTGGCGGCCTTGTGATCGTTGAGGAACACCAGCACCGGCGCCAGGGAGCAACTGTTGTTGTACAGACCATCAGCCCGAGCAATCGAGTTGTTCAGCACGTCCGGGTTACGCGACAGGGTTTCCCATTTCAAGTTGCCTTCGTTCATGCCCTTGATCATCTGCTTGGACACGGTCACCAGCGAGATCGCCGACTGCACGCCCTCGGTGTTCTGCATCTTCCACATCAGCTCGTCGATCGGCGCCATGGCTTCGTAGCGCGAGCAGCCTTCGGACTTGGTCTTGACCATCACCACCAACACGTCGGAACTGGTGGAGTAATTGCTGATGATGAAGTTGTTGTCCTTGTTGTAGCGCGAGTCCGGACGCAGTTCCGGAGCGCCCTGATCGAGGTCACCGATTTTCAGGTTCTGGCTGTACCAGAGGCCGCCGCTGAAGGCCACCAGGGCCAAAACAATCGACACCGGGGCAACTTTCGGGCTGGCAAAGTTCGACAGCAGACGCCAGAACGGATGTTCGCGGTGCGCGTCTTTCTTGCTGCGTTCCACGGCGCGTTTGCTGATGCCAACGTAGGAAATCGCCACCGGCAGCAGGATCAGGTTGGTGAACACGATCACCGCCACGCCGATAGACGCGCCGATGGCCAGTTCACGAATCACGCCGATGTCGATGATCAGCAGCGTGATGAAACCCACCGCATCCGCGAGGATCGCAATCATCCCCGGCAGGAACAGCTGACGGAACGTGCGCCGCGCCGCAGTCAAGGCGTTGTCTGCCTCGCTAGACTGCAAGGCAATACCGTTGATTTTCTGCACACCGTGGGAAATACCAATGGCGAAGATCAGGAACGGCACCAGCATCGAGTAGGGATCGAGCCCGAAACCAAAGAAGTGCATCAAACCGAGCTGCCAGACCACCGCCACCAACGTGGTGCTCAACACCGCCACGGTGCTGCGCATGCAGTTGGTGAACCAGTAGAGCAGGATCAACGTGATGATGAAGGCGACGCCGAAGAACATTACCACCATGACCAGCCCATCGATCAGGTCGCCGACTTTCTTGGCGAAACCGACGATGTGGATCTGCACGTTAGGGTTCTGGGCTTCGAATTTGTTGCGGATCTTGTCTTCGAGTTCGTGAGAGAACTTGCGATAGTCCAGCGCCAGCAACTTGCCTTGGTCCTGCGGGTCCGGGTAGGACTCCAGCAGCGGGATATCGACAATGCTCGACTTGAAGTCGTTGGCCACCAGACGCCCGACCTGACCGGACTTGAGCACGTTGTTGCGCAACAGGTCGAGGCTTTGCTGGGAGCCGTTGTAGCTCTGCGGAATCACTTCACCACCGGCGAAGCCCTCCTCTGTCACTTCGGTCCAGCGTACGCTCGGGCTCCACAGCGACTTGAGACCGGAACGGTCAACACCGGAAATGTAGAACACCTCGTCATTGATCTGACGCAGAGTCTCCATGTACTCCTTGGAGAAGATGTCGCCATCAGTGGCTTCCACCGAGATGCGCACCGTGTTGCCCAGGTTCGCCAGATCGTTGCGATGCTCCATCATCTTTTGAATGAACGGATGCTCGAGCGGGATCATTTTTTCGAAACTGGTGGACGGCCGGATCAGCGTCGCTTGCCAGAACAGGAAAATACTGACCAGCAGGCAGATGACGATCACTGCCGGGCGGTTGTTGAAAATCAGGCGTTCGAGAAACGTCGCCTTGTCATGATGATGAGTGCTCAAGGATGTCATAGACCCGCCTTCTTATTATTTGCCCGGCTCATTTGGACGACCCATTTTTTCCATTCTCTGCGCCGGTTGGCGAAGTGACGCGAACGCCACCCTGTCCTGCCAGAATCAGATTGCCGTTGCCTGCTGCGGTGACTGCCGAAACGGAAATGCGATCCGGACGGTTGAACACGCTGAAGGTTTCGCCGTTGTCGTTGCTGCGGATCACCGAGCCACCGTTGCCGACGATCACGATGGAACCGTCGTCCAGCAGCGTCGCGCCGGACAGACCGAATTCCAGCGCACCGCGAGCGGCCTTGAGCTCAACCGGCTCCCAGGTCGTACCGAAATCGGTGGAGCGAAACAGATTGCCCCGCAACCCGTAGGCCAGCAGCGTATTGGCTTGAGCGGTGCCGATCACACCAAACAGCGAGCCCTCATAGGGACCTTCAAGCTTCTCCCAGGTTTGGCCCCAGTCGGCGGAGCGGAACATGCTGCCCTGCTCGCCGACGATGAACAGACCGGAATCCTTGACCGCCGCGATGGCGTTGAGGTGGTACTGGTCTTCGTTGTCGAGGCGATCGCTGACATCTTCCCAGTTCTTGCCGCCGTCGGTGGTGGCCAGCAACGCGCCATAAGCACCCACGGCAAAGCCGCTGTTGACGTCCTGGAACCAGACGTCGAGCAGCGGCGATTCACGTTTCAGATCTTCGAATTGCTTGGTCCAGGTGACGCCGCCGTCCTCGCTCGCGAGGATCTGCGCGTCATGGCCGACAGCCCAGCCGTGTTTGTCGTCGACGAAATACACCGACGTCAGCAGTTGCCGCGTCGGCACCTTGGCTTGGGTCCAGGTCGCGCCCTGGTCATCGGAATACAAAATGTGCCCGCGATCCCCGGCCGCCACCAGGCGCTTGCCGGCGTGCACGACGTCGAGCATCAGGCTCTTGCTGGCTTTGGCAGATTCAACGGAATAAACAATGTCGGATGCTGGCGCAGCAGCGGCCAGCGCAGGTGCCGACAGCACGGCACAGCCCAACAGCGAGAGCGCTGTAGCCAGCAACGCGAATTTGCGTAGTGCCGGCGGGCGGCAGATACCCACACCCATGACAGGCTCACTCATAGACCTTCCCCCATTATTATTGTTAGGTCGTTCAACCTTTCTGGGCGCCATAAGGGTGTTCTTTGCGAATGCCTTTTCTGGAGCATAGTCCTGAAATACGCAATCTAGAGCCCCTTCGGAAGCTGGCTTATCCTATCGGGGTTTGGAAAGGTCTGACAATCGACGCCACGTTATGTTTTGTTAACTGGGGGGATAACGGGCGTGGGTGAATGTGGGGGTATTCGGACGGATGATGGATGAATCAAGTGGAGAAAGCCGTGGTGTCTGCTCTGACGTCTTCGCGAGCAAGCCCGCTCCCACATTTAACCGTGTTCTACCAGAAGAATGCGGTCGAATGTGGGAGCGGGCTTGCTCGCGAAAGGAGCGCTGCGGTCTGCCAGGCAGACCGCAGTGTCAATATCAAGCCAGGCTTTTGCTGACCACTTCAAACACATCGCTCGACAGCTGACCCGAAGCGCGAATCCGCTCCAGCTCACCTTTCATCAACGCCTGACGCGCGTCGTCATACTTGCGCCAGCGAGTCAGCGGCGCCAACTGCCGAGAAGCGATCTGCGGGTTGAACCCGTTCAACTCAATCACCAGATCCGCCAGGAACCGATAACCCGAGCCATCGGCCGCATGGAAATTGATCAGGTTCTGCCCGGCAAACGCCCCCACCAGCGCACGCACCTTGTTCGGGTTCTTGATATTGAACGCCGGATGCTGCATCAACGCCTTGACCCGCTCCAGACCACCGGGCAATACACTGCCGGCCTGGACGCTGAACCACTGATCCATGACCAGCGGATTGTCCTTGAAGTGCTCGGCAAAACTTGCCAGTGCCGTGGCCTTCTCTTCTTCGAACGACGAATTCACCAGCACCGCCAACGCCGTCAGGCGCTCGGTCATGTTATCGCTCGTCTCGAATTGCTCCAGCGTCGCCGCCAATACTTCCGGTTTACCGCTGCGCATCAGGTACGACAGCGCAATGTTCTGCAACGCGCGACGAGCGAAGTGCTCGGCCTCGGCTACATATGGGGTTTTCTTCGAGAGATCGCGATTGGCCTGATAACGCAGCCACAACGCCTCGAACAAACCCTCTGCCAATTGTTTACGAGCAAACTCGCGAGCGATGTGAATGGCGTCAACGTCAGCCACTTCGCTGATTTCTGTCAGATACGCCTCGCCCGGCAGCGAAAGCATTTCCGCGACCATCGCCTGATCCAGCGTCTCGTCAGACAACACGGTGCGCAAGGCAGAAATCAGACGCTGATCCAGCACCAGTTTCTCGCCCTTTTGCTGCTGAGCAATCAGCTCTTGCAGCACCTGAACCGACAATTGCTGACCCGCATCCCAGCGGTTGAAACCGTCGCTGTCGTGCTGCATCAGGAACATCAGCTGATCGCGGTTGTACGGGAAGCTCAGTTTCACCGGCGCCGAGAAGCCACGCAGCAACGAAGGCAATGGCTGTTCCGCGATGTCGATGAAGGTGAATGTCTGCTCGGCTTCGGTCACCGAAATGACCCGCGAGGTGCCCTGAGCGCTGGCTTCACCGGAAAGACGCAACGCAATGGCCGCACCTTTGGAGTCCAGCAGGCCCAACTCGACCGGAATCACGAACGGCAACTTCTCAACCTTGTCCGGGGTTGCCGGGCAGCTTTGACGGAAGGTCAGGCTGTAGGTTTTCGCAGCCGCGTCGTAGGACTCGCTGACTGCCAGGCGCGGTGTGCCAGCCTGGCTGTACCAGCGCTTGAATTGGGCCAGGTCGACACCGTTTGCGTCTTCCATGGCCTTGATGAAGTCGTCGCAAGTCACGGCCTGGCCGTCATGGCGTTCGAAGTACAGGTCGCTGCCTTTACGGAAGCCTTCGGCTCCGAGCAAGGTATGGATCATGCCGACCACTTCCGAACCCTTTTCGTACACGGTCAGGGTGTAGAAATTGGAAATCTCGATGAAGCTGTCCGGGCGCACGGCGTGAGCCATGGGACCAGCATCTTCGGCGAACTGGTGGGTGCGTAGGTATGCCACATCCTGGATGCGCTTGACCGTGGCCGAGTTCATGTCGGCGGAGAAGCCCGAATCGCGGAACACGGTGAAGCCTTCCTTCAGCGACAACTGGAACCAGTCGCGGCAGGTCACGCGGTTGCCCGACCAGTTGTGGAAGTACTCGTGGGCAACGATCGCCTCGACCCGCTGGTGCGCGGCGTCGGTCGCGGTTTCAGCGCGGGCCAGCACGGCGCTGGAGTTGAAGATGTTGAGGCCCTTGTTCTCCATGGCGCCCATGTTGAAGTCGTTGACCGCGACGATCATGAAGATGTCCAGGTCGTACTCGCGACCGTAGACCTCTTCGTCCCAGCGCATGGACTTTTTCAGGCTGTTCATGGCGTGCTGGCACTTGTCGATGTTTTCCGGCTCGACATAAATGCGCAGCGCCACAGCGCGCTCGGTCATGGTGGTGAAGGTGTCTTCGACGCACCACAAATCACCGGCCACCAGCGCGAACAGGTAGGCCGGTTTCTTGAACGGATCTTCCCAGGTCGCCCAGTGCCGGCCGTCTTCGCCCGGACCGCTGGCAATCGGGTTGCCGTTGGACAGCAGCACTGGATAGCTGTGCTGCTCGGCGACGACCGTGGTGGTGAACGTACTCATCACGTCCGGACGGTCGAGGTAATAGGTGATCTTGCGGAAGCCTTCGGCCTCGCACTGGGTGCAGAACATCGTGCCGGATTTGTACAGGCCTTCCAGCGCGGTATTGGTTTCCGGGTGGATCTTGACGCTGGTGTCGACCGTGAACGTGGTGCTGGTCGGGTGCAGGGTCAGGTGATTCTCGGTCAGTTGGTAGTCCGTTTCGGTCAACTCGCGATCAGCCAGGGTGACCGACAGCAACTCAAGCTGCTGACCATCCAGCACCAACGGCGGCAGGCCCGGGCCACGTTCAGGATTGCGGCGCATCACCAGTTGCGCATGGACCAGGCTGTGGTCCTCGAACAACTCGAAGGTCAGGTGCGTCTCGTCGATCAGGTACTCGGGCGCCTGATAGTCCTTCAGGTAGATCATCTTCGGTTGTTCGGTGCGCATGCTGGAGTCCTTACTGATGCACGGCGAGCTGGTAGGCCGTGTATTTACGAATATTGATTACGCCGGTGTCGAAAATCAGGTACTGGCCCTTGATTCCCAACAGCGTGCCTTCGGCGATCGGATTCTTGTCCAGGTTGAAGCTGACGATCTTGGCCGGGTATTGCTCGACCGGATAGCGGATTTCGAGTGTTTCTACATCGGCAATAGTCTGGATCGCCTGTAGGCCGAATCGTTCCTGTAAACCTTGCAATCCTTCGGCGCAGCTGTCGAACAGCTGATCACGAACCTGCGCCAGGTCGACCGACACCGCATCGCCCTTGAGTAAAGCACGCCAGTTGGTCTTGTCCGCCACCTGACTGCGGAACAGGTCCTCGACGAAGCCCGACTGTTGACGGGTCGAGACGCGCATGATCGGCAAGGCCTGACGGGCGCCCTGATCGATCCAACGGGTCGGCAGCTGGGTGGCGCGGGTAATCCCGACCTTCACCCCCGAAGAGTTGGACAGATACACAATGTGATCCGTCATGCAGAACTTCTCGCCCCACTCTGGCTCACGGCAGGTGCCAGCGTCGTAGTGGCAACGCTCCGGGCTCATGATGCAAATATCGCATTGGGCCAGTTTGGTCATGCACGGGTAGCAGTAACCCTGGCTGAAACTGGTTTTGGTCTTGCGTCCACAATGGGTGCAGTGAATCGCCCCCAGGTATTCCAGGCGCACCGTGGTCCCGATCAAGGGATTGACCGGCACCTCGACGTCGTCCAGACGAAACGCGTACTGCACGTTCGGCCCGTCAAGGCGCGCCGACATTTTGCTGATTGCACCGCGGCCAATCTCGATCAATGGACGGCATCCGATTTGAACAGGATATTCGGCACTTCGATCGACTTGGAGCCGCACTCCTGCACGCCCATGTAACCGGTGCGATGGTCTTCGGGCAGGTTCTGGATTTCCCAGGCGATCATCGCTTGCAGCGACAGTTCGCGTTGTTCGGCGGTGAGTTTGCCACCGTCGGACCATTTACCGATTTCCACCGCCAGTTTCAGGCTCTGGTAGATATCAGGGGTGATGTTGTTGATCATTTCGTTAAAAGAGGACATCAAGGGCTCCGCGCTCTTTAATACATAACTGTTTTAGGCGGCCAGTTTACGGCGGTTGTACAAACCACCCAACAAGCCGGTCAAGCATCCGACGAGCAACCCGCCGACGTGGGCCGCATTGGCAATTTCACCGAAGCCGATCATCGAGACCAGCCCGGACAGGCACAGCAATAGCCACACCAGCATCATCACCAGCACGCCACGCGGCAGGCTATAAGCACGGTTCGGCGAAATCATCTGGAAAATCCAGCAATGCCCGAGCAGGCCATAGAGCACGCCGGACAACCCGCCAAACAGGGTCGGGCCACTGAAATAATATTGGGCGTAGTTGGACACCAGACTGAAGAGCAACGTCAGGCCAATCAGGTTGATGCTGCCCTGGCGCGACTCGATGCGTCGCCCCAGTTCCCAGTACCACATGCCGTTCATGGCCAGGTGCAGGATGCCGAAGTGGATCAGCATCGGTGTCACCAGACGCCACCATTGCCCCGCCGCCAGGCTGTCAGCCAAGGGCACAAAGTGGATGTACTCGCCGACAATGCGGTAATCGAGGAAGGTCAGCCAGCGCATCGTGTCGAGGTTTTCGCCCAGCAGCGTCACCGCGCCGACAAGCAGGCTCAGCAGCAACACGAACGCTGTCGCCTTGGCGTGGCGCAGTTGCTCGACGAAACTTGGGCGCTTTATGGTTTGCGCCACAGGAATGTCCAGCTGTTGATCGGGATCACCGGCCGGGTAGCGTTCGTACAACGAGCGCACGTCTTCGCTGATGTTGGCCGGCACCCATAGCACTTGCTCACCCGCCTCTTCGCTGACCCGATGCGGCACCTGCATGCGCTGCAACAGTTTGACGAACCCGCTCAAGTCCACCGCCAGCGGCAGCCGTAAAACAGCAACGGCACTCATCGCAGCACCTCCGGCCGCTCGACATCGACCCAGACAAACTTGTGCGGGTCGAGACGGGTTTCCTGGTCCAGACGGTAGGCGACCAGTTTGCCGTAGAGCACGGCGCTGTAATCCAGACAGGCCAGGTTCGGCCGGATCGGCACCGGTTTGCCGCTGCGCCAGTAATGGCCCACGAACAACAATGGCTCATCGACGCCATAGCGCAGCAAGGTGTTTTTTTCAGTGGACGACAGCGGCGTCCGGGCCACGGGTTCGGGCAAGGCGTCGGGCTGGAACACAATGTCTCCGTAGGTTTGCGGGTCGTCTTCCCAGAACTTGGTGCGGAAGAACGAACGCGTCAGGCCATCGCCACTGGTCATTGTCAGACCATGAGGCAAGCGCATGTCAGTGCCGCGCAGCAGGCGGTCGAACACGGTGCAGGCGAAACTGCCCGGTACGGCCGAGGCCTGGAGGAAATGTTCATCGACGCAACCGTTGGGGAATAGCGCGCGCAATGGTTCGATCAGCCCCGCGTCCCAGCAGGCATGCACCACCCGGAAACGCCCGGCATCGACGAACAATGGCATTTCATAGAACCATTGCAGGAAATCATGCCAGTCAGCCGGATGGTCTTCGAATTGGGTCAGGGTTTCGTTCAGCAAACGGGCATGGCGCGGGGTGTGTTCGCGCACGAACTGCTTGCCGCTGCCCGGAGGCGCCGGCGTGCTCCAGCCGAGGGCGTTGAATTCATGGTTGCCCATGATGCACAGCGCCTGACCCGCTTCGACCATGTCGTGAACGATGTGCAGCGCTTCGCGAATCCGCGGGCCGCGGTCGATTATGTCGCCGACGAACACCGCCATGCGCGACGGATGCCGCCAGACGCCAGCGTGTTTTTGGTAACCGAGCCGGTCGAGCAAGTGCTCAAGGGTCAGAGCGCAACCGTGCACGTCACCGATCAGGTCGTAGCTTCGCGCGGGATCGAGCATCAGTCGCCTCCACCACCCAACTTGCTGCCCCAGCCGAGTTTGGTCCGGCAGACTTCATAGTAGTTGTGGTCGAGCGGGTGTATCAGCCGCAGCTTCTGGGCCTTCTTGCTGATGGTGATGGTGTCACCCGGCGCGCAGGTGAAGTGGTTCTGCCCGTCACAGGAGACTTGCGGGTAGATCTGCATATCTTTGGACACGACGATTTTCAGCTCACTGTTGCCATCGACCACGATCGGCCTGCCCGACAAGGTATGGGGGTACATCGGCACAATCACAATAGCGTCAAGCTTGGGATGCATGATCGGCCCGCCCGCCGACAGCGCGTAGGCGGTCGAACCGGTGGGCGTAGCGACGATCAGGCCGTCGGCCTTCTGGCTGCAGACGAACTGGCCGTCGATGTACAGTTCGAACTCGATCATCCGCGTCGACTTGCCGGGGTGCAGTACCACGTCGTTCAGCGCGTCGCCCTGCCCAATGGCCTCGGCGTGGCGGCGGACTTCGGCTTGCAGCAGGAAGCGGTTTTCCACCAGATAGTGGCCGTCGAGCACTTCGGCGACTTTGACTTCCAGCTCATCAGGGCGAATATCGGTCAGGAAGCCCAGGCTGCCACGGTTGATGCCGAGCACCGGAATATTGTGTCGGGCCAATGCCCGCGCTGCGCCCAACAGGCTACCGTCACCACCGACCACAATCACCATGTCACACACTTCGCCGAGCATCTTGCGCGACGAGGTTTGCAAGCCATGACCCGGCAGCACTTCGGCGATGGTGTCTTCGAGGATCACGTGCAGGTGACGATCGAGCAGAAACCGTTTCAGTCGGCGAACGGTATCCAGCACCTGAGAACTGCCCAGGCGACCGATGATGCCGATATTACGAAATTGCTCCATGGGGTTCCTGCGCGACGGCGAAAAACACGATTATGGGCGAAAGCGCAGGATAGACAAAATCCTTTCAGCCACAACGGTGTACTCACGATTGAGGCTATGCTCGCAAGATGATCCTATTTCCCGATTTGCTGCAGTTACCCCACCAGTTGCGCCACCCCGAAGTGCGCGACCTGGCTTGGGTCATCCTCGCGCCGCCGATGCTTGGCGTCACGACGTGGCCGCAGCGTCATCCGCTGACCGGCAGTGACTGGGTACAAGCACCGGAGCGGCTGGAACGGTGGCTTCGGCAACTCGATCACGACAGTTATGACTTGCTGCACTGGCTGGCCCAGGCCCGGACCCGGCGATTGGGCTTGTACTACGAACGCCTCTGGCAATACGCCGTGCGGCACGCGCCGGGTATCGACCTGATTGCCGCCAACATGCCGATCCGCCGCGAAGGCCACACGCTGGGCGAGCTGGACATGCTGCTGCGCGATCGTGACGGCGTGCATCATCTGGAACTGGCGATCAAACTTTACCTTGGCCCGCAAAATGGCGACGGACACGACACGGCGCAGTGGCTCGGCCCCGGTTGCCACGATCGGCTGGACCGCAAACTGGCCCATCTGACGCAGCATCAATTGCCGATTTCGGCGCGCCCGGAGAGCCGCGAAGTATTGGCGGCGCTGGATATCCAGCAGTTCAGTGCACATTTGTGGCTGGGCGGCTATTTGCTGTATCCGTGGCCGGGACCGGCCGAGCCACCGAATGGTGCACATCCCCAGCATTTACGCGGTAGCTGGCTGCACCAGAAGGACTGGGCAGACTTTGTCGTGCAACGCCCGTTCGGTCGCTGGCAACCCCTGCCCCGCCACGCCTGGCTGGCGCCGGCGCACTATCCGGTGGAGCAGACCTGGAGCACTGAACAGCTGAATGCCTGGCTCAGCGATCTGGAACCACTGGCCCCGGCGCAGTTGCTGGTGCGACTCACAGAAAACACCCAGGGCGACTGGGAAGAAGCCGAACGGCTGTTTCTGGTGGCGGATCTTTGGCCTAACGTTCCTGGCAGTGGTTGAGTCTTTTAGCGTCTGGGCTGGCCCTATCGTCGGAACGCCGCCCGGACCAAGCTCGCTCCCACATTTGATCTCCTTTTGGCGAAGATCCCTGTGGGAGCGAGCTTGCTCGCGAAGGAGCCGACGCGGTCTAAACCGATAACCGCAATGCCAAAGCCGCCAACGTCACCAACAACACCGGCACCGTCAGCACAATCCCGACCTTGAAGTAATACCCCCAGCCGATCCGAATGCTCTTGCGCTCCAGCACATGCAACCACAGCAACGTCGCCAGGCTGCCGATCGGCGTAATCTTCGGCCCCAGGTCACTGCCGATGACGTTGGCGTAGATCATCGCGTCCTTCACCACCCCGGTCGCCTGGCTGGCATCGATCGACAGCAAACCGATCAGCACCGTCGGCAGATTGTTCATCATCGACGACAGCAGCGCCGTCAGCACGCCCGTGCCCATGGCCGCGCCCCACACGCCGTAACCGGCAAAACCATCCAGCCACCCGGCCAGATACCCCGTGAGCCCGGCGTTGCGCAGGCCATAGACCACCAGGTACATGCCCAGCGAGAAAATCACGATATGCCACGGCGCTTCTTTGATGACTTTGCGCGTGGAAATCTTGTGACCTCGGGCGGCAATGGCCAGTAGCAACGCCGCGCACACCGCAGAAATGGCACTGATCGGAATCCCCAGCGGTTCCAGCGCGAAGCAGCCGAGCAGCAGAATCACCAACACGGCCCAACCGGCATAAAACGTGGCGCTGTCGTGGATCGCAGAAGCCGGATGCGCCAGTTGCTCGGGGTCGTAATCCTTGGGAATGTCACGACGGAAAAACCACATCAACATCGCCAGGGTTGCCGCGACACTCACCAGGTTGACCGGGATCATCACCGCCGCGTAACGGTTGAAACTGATATGGAAGAAGTCCGCGGAAACGATGTTCACCAGGTTCGACACCACCAACGGCAGACTCGCCGTGTCAGCGATGAAACCGGCGCCCATGACGAACGCCAGAGTCGCCGCCGGGGAAAAGCGCAACGCCAGCAGCATGGAAATCACGATGGGTGTGAGAATCAGCGCTGCCCCGTCGTTGGCGAACAACGCCGAGACCAACGCACCGAGCAGCACCATATAAGCAAACAGCTTGCGTCCGCTGCCCCGCCCCCAACGGGCAACGTGCAGCGCCGCCCAGGCGAAGAACCCCGCCTCGTCCAGCAACAGACTGATGACAATTAGCGCGACAAAGGTCCCGGTGGCGTTCCAGATAATCTGCCACACCATCGGGATATCGCTCAGGTGTACGACCCCGAAAATCAGCGCAAGTACCGCGCCGAATACCGCACTCCAGCCGACGCCAAGGCCTTTTGGCTGCCAGATCACCAAGGTGATGGTCAGCAGGAAAATCAACGATGCGGTCAGCATGCAGTGCAGCCTTGTCGGAAAAGCAAACCGCGATTCAGCCGCAACACACGAGCGGAGTAAAGCCCAAACTTGCTGCCTCCCCCTCAACGCACCGGGCTCGGCAGCTGCTACGACAGATCGGTGTGCTATAGCCGGATCACATGGCCCTCGATCGGTGCGATTTGGCCGTGGAACAGCCTGGAAATCACGCTCTGCGCGGCTTCATAGCCTTTGCTCTCGACCACTTCCAGCAATGGTTTATCAGCCGCCGTCAATTGCCGGTAGAAACGCTGCAAACCCTCACCAATATGCTGACTGACTCCTTCCGCCCCCCACTCGGTATTGCGCTTGCGGATCTGGATCGGCGCAAAAAAGAACACTGGTTGCGGACCTTCAATGGCCGTCAATCGAGCCTCATCGGTGCTTTGCGCAGAACCAGCGAAGCAGCTGTAAACCAACTGCCCGGCAAAATGCTGGTGGACCTGATCACGTAAATCCAGGCCGCCGGAAAAATCCACATACAACGTAGGGCGGTCATTGGCCAGGCTCGCCAGTTCTGCGTAGGCCACCGTTCGCTCATAACAACCGAGCTTCTCGACAAACGCCTTGTTGCCGGTCGAGGTCAGCGCCACCCGCTCCAGGTCAGGGTGATTTTCCAGGCAGACCGCCGTGCCATAGGCGGTTTTACTCGACGCGCTGGAGAACACCAGCCGGGACGCGCCAAAGAACTGCTTGTCCTGCAGGAAATCCGCCAGCATCGACGAGGTCAGGAACAGCGGTTTGAGCAATATCTGCAGGTTTTCGGTTTCTGGGCTGTAGTACGAATCCCAACTGCAACGGGTGTATTGATTGTAAGCCGACGTCAGTGCCTGCCGATGCTCGGCGGCGTCATAGAAACCACGCTCGGTGACCCGTTCCGGGCGCATCCACAGATGGCTGGCAATCGGAAAATACCCGTAGAAACGCTCCCCGACTTTGATGCCGGCCACATCAGACGCCACAACATCGGCAAAACCCCACGCCGGGACGTGTCCCCATTCCGCCAACCCTGTAGGAAAGAATTCCCAGTAGTTCATCGAATTGCCATAGGCCGCGTAGGTAATGTTGTTGGTGGTCAACGCGCACCGGTCGATCTTGAAAATCACCTCGCCGGCAGCCGGAATCAGGCTACGTTGCTCCTGCTCGATTCGGCTTTGGTCAAGGGCGTTTTTGCGGGTGATCAGCCGTGTTACCGTGCTCGGACTTTGCATCTTTCAGACTCCTGCTGCGAGTGAATGGCGGGTAGCACCAGAGTAGTGGCAGCCGATGAAGAGCGGGTTCGGAAACACCAAGGGCATCGCGCCCACCCTCAATCCCCGCGCAAAGCCGCTGAAACGGCCGAGCCAGGCTCGGGCGATTTTCACCGTAGAGGCGATTTACGAAGCATTTGTTCGGATTTGGCAGCGCGACGGCTGGTCGGGGTTGACCACGCGTGCGGTGGCCCTGGAAGCAGGCGTCGCCATTGGCACGTTGTACGATTACTTCCCGAGCAAGGAAGCCTTGCTGTCAGGTTACGTCCGACATTGCCTGGAGCACCTGTTGCAGCAGGTGGATGAACAGGTCGTACAGCCCACGGATCTGGATTGGCAGACCCGGACCAACCGTCTGATACGCCTGACCTGTGACCCGGTCGAGGCCAGGCAACCGTTGTTCGACTATGAACTGATGACCCTTGAACACCAGATCGCCGAACCCAAACACCATCGGCGAGTGTTCCAGGAGCTGTCGCAGAAGTGGCGCGAAGCCTTCGCAGCCTGTACCGATTTACCCGTATGCCCTTCAGAAACAACCATTGATGCCTGGCTAATCACGGCTTGGGGCGGGCGCCGTTATTGCATCACCGCACAACCGCCGCATGGCTGCTGGAGATCGAATCGATGATCTGTGGCCGGCTCCGTGGCTAAATGAGCGTCATTGCTTTTTATGCTGCTCGACCCATTGCCCATAGGCATTGATGAATTTTTGCAAAAACGGTTTTAGCGACTCGGACAGGTTACCTGCCTCGTCGAACGCTGAACCGGCGCCGCTCAGATAGGCTTCCGGTTGCTGCATGCACGGCACATCCAGAAACACCATGGACTGGCGCAGGTGATGGTTGGCGCCAAAACCACCGATAGCGCCCGGCGAAGCACTGATCACCGCTCCGGCCTTGCCGCTCCAGGCACTCTTGCCATAGGGACGCGAACCCACATCGATCGCGTTCTTCATCGGCGCAGGCACCGAACGGTTGTATTCGGGGGTCACGAACAGCACCGCGTCGGATGAGCTCACTTGTTGCCGGAAAGTGCTGTAGGCTGCCGGCGGTGAAGCGCCATCGATGTCCTCGTTGTAGAGCGGCAGATCGCCGATTTCGACGATAACCAGTTTGAGATTGGCAGGCGCTAGCTCGGCCAGGGCCAGCGCCACCTTGCGATTGATCGATTCCTTTCTCAAGCTGCCGACCAGTACTGCGATCTTATAGACGTTGCTCATGGAAGATTCTCGACTGTCGATGGAAAGAGCCTGTAGTTATAGATGACGATTCAACCAGTGGGCGACTGAAAAACGCCGCCCCTGACTATTTTTTTCCTGTAGGAAAACTTACCTCGCCCAACCACGGTCTACAGAGCCGCAAATTGAGTGATTTATCCCCAGAGGTTCTAAGCAGATGGCAGCAGTACTCGTCGGTCAGTTCCATGCAAGAGACGCGGAAGGCCGCGTTTATTCCGTGCATGAGTTCCAGGAATCCACCCCGTCGGCAGACGGCCTCACTGGCTCGGTGCCTGTTACCACTTATAAGCTGGCCATTGGCGATCGCGTTAAAAAGCTCGATGACAACCAGTTTTTGCTGGTGCAATCGGACGTCACTATCGTGCGCGAGCCCGACACCTATGTCGGCAGCCGGCCGGAAACCAACGTCGCGTCATAACCCCCGTGTTATGAGCAGAAGTCATATGCGCGCACTTGAGTTAGGATTCAGCCACTGACTCCCTCACCTGCTGAACATGGACTTCACGCATGCGTTTACGTCATATCGAAGTGATCCAGGCGCTCCTGCAGACCGGTCACCTGGGCACCGCCGCCGAATGGCTGCAGTTGCCTGTGGCCGAAGTCGAAGGGATTCTGCGCGACGCCGAGGATCAGTTGGGTTTCATGCTGTTTTCCAGCGTGCGTGGACGCTTGCAGGCTACGCGCGAGGCGCGGGAGTTGCAGGTCCAGATCGCCCACGTCTATGAAGCGCTCGAGCCGGTCCAGCGGCTGGCCAACAGCCTCAAGCAATATCAGGCTCCGCCCTTGCGAATCGTCTGCACGCCGCCCCTGGCACAGCAGCTATTGCCACAGAGCGTTGCCGCCCTGCGCCGACGCCTTCCTGACGCGCCTTGCACCCTTCTGAGCCAACCGACTCGCGAAATCGTCAGAAACCTGCTGCTGCGCGAAAGCGATCTGGGCCTGAGCCTGCATGACCCCGATCACGCCGACATTCATTGCCAGATGATTGCCCAAGGCAAACTTCAGTTGCTCGCGCCCCACGGCTGGTTGCAACCCAAACAAAAGTACATCGCGCTGCAGGACCTGGCCGGCCAATCGATGGTTGGCCTGGAAGGTCATGATCCGCTGAGCCCGGCGCTGGAAAACAAGCTGCATGCTCTGCGCCCTGCCCCGGTCATTCAGACCCGGGTACAGACTCACCAGATGATGCGCAGCATGGTCGAGGCCGGTGAAGGCCTGGCCATCGTCGACCCTTTCACCGCCCTCGGGGCCAAATCGGCCGGGCTGGATGCTTGCCCGCTGGCGCCGGCCGTGCCGATCAGCCTGTATGCCTTGACCCTCAACAACGGCGAGCCATCGCCAGCGGTTCAGGCATTGCTGGGCATCATCACGGAACAAGCCGTGGCGATGTTGGCGAACTAAGCGGCGCTTCCAGCGGATTATCGAACAATCGATACCAGAACAGCGCCACTTCGGCGGTGTTCGGATCGATTCCGCGATAACGCAGATGATCGATTCCGCCCAAGACGTAACCGCGGCGCTCATAGAGCAGGCAGGCGCCCAGGTTGTTGTTCTGGGTTTCGAGCATGATGCCCGGCAGTTTCTTTTTGCGGCTCCAGAACTGCGCCACATCCAGCAACGCCTTGGCCACGCCATGACGACGCGCTGGCGCATGCACCGCCAACTCGTCGATATGGGCAAAGCCGTTCCAGTTGGTACTGACCACCAGGTGACCCACGGGCTCATCATCGAGATAAGCCATGAAAATCGCGCTGTCAGCGGCATCGCGGAAACTGCTGAACTCTTCGGGGTCAATGCCGTAGCACTTGCGATAGGGCGTGATCGGCGTCACCGGCCACTGCTCCACCGGTTTGCCGATTTCGGCTGCGCCGTAGGCCGCGACTTCAAAACTGAAATCACTGCCCCAGATGTAGGCTGCAAAACCATCGTCGGCAACGCGCACCGACAGCCCTGGGTATTTCGGATTCATGATCGGTTGCATACTGGGAAAGGTCCTCATTCCTTGATGCAATCAACGGTGTAATGCCGTCCATTGCCCTCGTCTTCGTGTTGCAATCCGTGCACATCAGCGACAAACCCCGGGAAGCTGTTATCGAACGTGCGCGCAAATGCCAGGTAATCGATGATCGAGCGCGTCGACTCGGTAAAGCGCTCGCCGGGCATGATCAACGGAATACCCGGCGGGTACGGCACCAGCATGACAGCGGCGATCCGCCCATCCAGAGCATCGATCGACACCGCTTCAACCTCGCCACGCACTAATTGATCATAGGCGTCAGACGGCTTCATGGCGATTTCCGGCAGCACCGTGTACATGCGCTTGAGGTGTTTGGCCGTGGCATTGCTGCGGTAGCAGGCGTGCAATTGATCGCACAGATCGCGCAAACCCATGCCCTGATAGCGCGCGACATTCTCTTGCGCCACGCACGGCAAGCAAGTCGCGAGGCTGACATTGGCATCGTAGCTGCGTTTGAACTCCAGCAACTCGGTCAGCAGCGTGCTCCATTTACCCTTGGTGATGCCCATGGAGAACAGCACCAGGAACGAATACAGCCCGGTCTTTTCAACGACCAACCCACGCTCCCAAAGGAATTTGCTGACCACCGCCGCCGGAATCCCGCGCTCGCTGAGGGCGCCGCCTGCCGTCAGACCCGGCATCACCAACGTGACCTTGATCGGATCAAGCAGCACGTAATCGTCGGTCACACCGCCAAAGCCGTGCCAGTCAGCATCGGGTTGCAGCAGCCAGTCGTCGGTGACCACACGGTTGATGCCCTCCACCGACGGCGGTTGCCAGATGGAAAACCACCAATCGTCAGCGGCGATGTGCTGGCGCAAATTGGCCAGCGCCCGGCGGAAACTCAGCGCTTCGTCGAACATTTCCTGCAACAGCGAACGCCCGGCCGGGCCTTCCATCATGGCCGACGCCACATCCAGCGACGCGATGATGCTGTACTGCGGCGAGGTGGAGATGTGCATCATGAATGCTTCATTGAAGCGATCCCGATCCAGCTGCCGCGCGCCGCCGTCCTGGACGTGAATCATCGATGCCTGGCTAAACGCCGCCAGCAGTTTGTGGGTGGAATGGGTGGTGAACACCAGCGGGCCGTCTTCACTGCGGGAAGTGCCCATGCCGTAACGCCCGGCGAAGAACTCGTGAAACGCCGCGTAGGCGTACCAGGCCTCATCGAAGTGCAAGACCTCGACGCTGTTGCCCAGTTGCTGCTTGATCAGCTCAGCGTTGTAGCAGAGGCCGTCGTACGTCGAATTGGTCACCACCGCCAACTTGACCTTGGGCGCCCGGCCCTTTGTCAGCGGGCTGGCGTCGATCTTGGCCTGAATCGATTCGCGGCTGAATTCGCTCAAGGGAATCGGGCCGATGATCCCCAGCTCATTGCGCTCCGGGCACAGGTACAGCGGAATGGCGCCGGTCATGATGATCGAGTGCAATATCGACTTGTGGCAGTTGCGATCCACCAACACCAAGTCATCGCGAGCGACCATCGAATGCCAGACGATTTTGTTGGCGGTCGAGGTGCCATTGATCACGAAGAAGGTGTGATCGGCGCCGAAATTGCGGGCAGCACGGGCCTCGGCTTCTGCCAGCGGACCGGTGTGATCGAGCAAGGAACCGAGTTCCGGCACCGACACCGACAAATCGGATCGCAGGGTATTTTCCCCGAAGAACTGGTGAAACGCCTGGCCCACCGGGCTCTTGTGGTACGCCACGCCGCCGCCATGGCCGGGCGTGTGCCAGGAATAATTGGAGTCGGCCGTGTGCTGCACCAGCGCTTTGAAAAACGGCGGCAGCAGACCATCTAGATATTTGCGTGCCGCTCGAGCGACCTGCCTGGCCAGAAAAGGCACGGTGTCTTCGAACAGATAAAGAATCCCGCGCAGTTGATTGAGTTCAGCCATGGCGTCGGCCGGAGCGTTCTCCAGGGTCACCTGCTCACCCAGCGCGAAGATCGGCAAGTCGGGCGCACGCACCCGCGCCAGGCCGATCAGCTCGGCCATGTTGTGCAATAGATGAGAGTGGGTACTGGCGTCTTCGGCCGCAATCAACATGCAGGAAAGACCGTGATGGGTAGAGGCAACCAGACGCCCTTCGGTGTAATCCACCGCCGAGACAATGCTGAAGCCTTCCTGCTCCAGCTCCCGGGCGATGCCACGCACGCGATCACCGGCGACTGTGTCGGCCTTGATGTCGCGATGGACGATCAGGACCGGGAATTTCAAATCTTTATACATGGGGCTCAGTATCCTGAGGCGGCAGACCGTGGTCCGCCAATCACCTCAGGGTAGAGGGTTCGAGCGCATGTGGCGAGCGCGATGCCCCGAAGGAGGTCATCGGGCGCACCATTGTGTGGCGAGAAAATCAGGCTTGAGCCTTGGCCTCGGCCAGTTGTTGCCAGAGTGACGCCGCGCCGGCGGATTTGGCGATGGCTTCCAGGCGTGCCATGTGTTGGGCCAAGTCATCTTCGCTGGCACGGATAATCCGCGTCGGCTGACGATCGGCCGGCAGACGGCGGATCTCGGTGGCGGAATTGTCCGCGCCTTCCCCGGAACCGTTGCCGTCGGAGGCATTACCGGCCAGGGACAGGCTGGTCTGGCCGCCCGTCATGGTCAGGTAAACGTCGGCGAGGATCTCGGAGTCGAGCAAGGCGCCGTGCAGTTCACGACCGGAGTTGTCGACGCCATAGCGTTTGCACAAGGCATCGAGGCTGTTGCGCTGCCCCGGGTGACGTTCCCGGGCCATCATCAGGGTGTCGAGGATCGAGCAGTGCTGCGTGATGTCCGCACGATCGTGCTGGCCCATCAGGGCGAATTCGTTGTTGATGAAGCCAACGTCGAACGCCGCGTTATGGATGATCAGCTGCGCACCCTTGATGAATTCAAAGAATTCATCGGCCACTTCCGTGAAGCGCGGCTTGCCGACCAGAAATTCGTTGGTGATGCCGTGGACGCCAATGGCGCCTTCATCACTCTCGCGGTCCGGTTGCAGGTAAACGTGGAAATGCCGGCCCGTCAGGCGCCGACCGATCAACTCGACACAACCGATTTCGATAATCCGGTGGCCGTCGGTCACCGGCATGCCGGTGGTTTCGGTATCGAGTACAACGGATCTGGTGGCCATCAGTGCTCAGCTCTCAACGGGTCATTCGTGCAAAAGCGGCGATGTTAACACGCCGCGCCGCCAGGTGACTGGCGTCTTGATGCCGTGAACACGACCCCTGTAGGAGCTGTCGAGTGCAGCGAGGCTGCGATCTTTTGATCTTGTCTTTAAAAAACAAAGTCAAAAGATCGCAGCCTCGTTGCACTCGACAGCTCCTACACAGCCCTATAGGGGATTCAGCAGTCAGGCTTGTTTGTAACCGCGCACTTCATCCACGCCACGGTTGGCCAATTGGTCGGCGCGTTCGTTGCCATGGTGACCGATGTGGCCACGCACCCATTTCCAGGTGACGTTGTGGCGATTGACCTGCTCATCCAGCAACTTCCACAGATCAGCGTTTTTTACCGGTTCTTTCGCGGCGGTTTTCCAGCCGCGTTTCTTCCAGTTGTCCATCCACTCGTTGATGCCTTTCATCACATACTGCGAGTCGGTGACCAGCAGCACGTCGCAGGAGCGCTTGAGTTCTTCAAGGCCACGGATCGCGCCCATCAACTCCATGCGGTTATTGGTGGTGTTGGCTTCGCCGCCCCACAGTTCTTTTTCAATGCCCTTGCACACCAGCAACGCGCCCCAGCCGCCAGGGCCAGGATTGCCTTTACAGGCGCCGTCAGTGAAGAGTTCTACGCTATCGCTCATGCCAATCTATCCAGAAAATGCGGTGGCTCGACGATCGGTGATCGACGATGCCCGAGGCCGGGGCAAACCCGGCCGGGAAAATAAAAAGTGTATTACGGATCGATGCGGCGACGATTGACCTTGGCCATCGGCAATGGAATCAGCTTGCCCATCGGTTCGCGCCGCTCCTGACGAACGGGCCGCAGGCCCACCACGATCTTGCGCGCAACCAATAAATAGAAGCCGCCACCCGACAGTTGCCAGTCACCGGCCTTGCGCTCCCAACCGGCCAGACGAGCCTGCCAGGCGGGTGACGCAAGCGGCGGACGATAGCACCCGAAGCGGCGTTTCTCCAGCGCGAAGCCCAGCAGGTTCAACCAGTCACCGACTCGCGATGGGGAGATGCAGCGAGCCTTGCGCAAGGCGTCGTGAGCAAAAACGTGACGCAAGCCCCAGGTGCTCCAGGGGTTGATCCCGACGATCAGCAGATGCCCGCCTGGCCTCACGCTGCTCGCCGCTTCGCGCAGCAGGCCGTGGGGCGACAGGCAAAAATCCAGCCCATGCTGCAACACCACCACGTCGGCGGCATGCTCGCTCAAAGGCCACGCCTGCTCTTCGCAGACGATCTCGACACCCGGCAATGGCGCGCCGAGCCGCACATTGCGCTGGACTTGCGGCGCCGACGGCGGCGTCTGGGCCGACGGACCGTAATGCACCAGATAGCCACCGAAGAACCGTCCCAACTCGTCTTCGAGCATGCGACGTTCTTCGTCCAGCAGAAATTGCCCGATGGGGCCGGACAGCCATTCTCGGGCCGCGCTGATCAATGTCAGCCATTCAGGATCAGCCTGAGCGAACGCTTTATCGGTCATTGCATTCTCCAACGCGCCAGGAAGTTCTAAGATGCGCCATTGTTTTCCGCTTGGCGAATCCGACGATGATACAGATCAGTGCCCTGCCCGCCTTCACCGACAACTACATCTGGTTGTTACAAGACCACCGCACCCAGCGCTGCGCAGTGGTCGATCCGGGCGATGCCGCGCCAGTGCAGGTCTGGCTCGCAGCGCATCCGGGTTGGGTGTTGAGTGATATTTTGATCACTCACCATCATCATGACCACGTCGGCGGCGTCGAGCAGCTCAAAAAAGCGACAGACGCGACAGTCTACGGTCCGGCCAGCGAAACCATCCCGGTCCGGGACGTGGCGCTTAAGGACAACGACCGCGTCAGCGTGCTGGGCTGGGACTTCGATGTCTTTGCCGTCCCCGGCCACACCCTGGGGCATATCGCCTATTACCATCATGGTTTGCTGTTCTGCGGTGACACCCTGTTCGCGGCCGGTTGCGGACGCTTGTTCGAAGGCACGCCGGAGCAAATGCATACCTCACTGACCCGCCTCGCCGCGCTGCCTGAGGATACGCTGGTCTACTGCACTCACGAATACACCCTGAGCAACCTGAAGTTTGCCGCAGCGGTCGAACCGGGCAATCCGGACACCGCCGCACGTCTGGAAAAAGTCACCGCACAACGTGAAGCCGGAATCATGACGCTGCCCTCTACTCTGGCGCTTGAAAAGCTTACCAACCCGTTTTTGCGTGTCGACGAAACATCCGTTAAAGAAAAAGTGGACGAACGGAACGGAACCCAAAACCGGGCTCCGAGTACGGTTTTTGCTGCTCTGCGTGCTTGGAAAGATAAGTTCTAAGTAGCCATCACGTTGGTACAGAAATTCTGAATGGTTGACCGCAGGGGGTGCGCTTTCTAGAATCGCCCGACATTTTTGCCCGGAACTTACTTCCAGCCAATGTCGTCATCTATTCGTAAAGCCATCAATTCAGACGCATTGACCCGATTGGCTCAAGCCATCGCGGTGGCTGTGTCCGCCACTCTGGCGGGCTGCTCAAGCCATGTGCCGCAGACCGAAGCGACACACACTCCGAATATCGCCGCCCGAGCCAAACAGAAGCCTATCTGGCTCAGCGAAAAACCGACGCCGCAAATTCCGCAAGATGTCTGGGAGCGCATGCGCCAGGGCTTCCAGTTGCAGGACAACCTGGGTGTCAACCCGCGCATCGAGCAACAGCGCCTGTGGTTCGCCAGTAACCCGTCCTTCCTCGAAAACGCCGGCGAACGCGGCAGCCTCTACATTCACTACATCGTCGAACGCCTTGAAGAACGCAACATGCCGCTGGAACTGGCGCTACTGCCAGTGATTGAAAGCGCCTACAACCCGATGGCCTACTCCCGGGCTGACGCGGTTGGCTTGTGGCAATTCATCCCTTCCACCGGGCGTTACTTCAACCTGCGTCAAACCCGTTTCTATGATGGCCGTCGCGATATCACCGCGTCGACCACCGCGGCCATGGATTACCTGACCCGCCTGCACGACATGTTCAACGGCGACTGGCTGCTGGCTCTGGCGGCGTACAACGCTGGCGAAGGCACGGTCAGCCGGGCCATCGAGCGCAACGAAAAGCTCGGCTTGCCGACCGATTACTGGAACCTGCCGCTGCCGGCCGAAACCCAGGCCTACGTGCCAAAGCTGCTGGCCCTGTCGCAAGTGGTGCTGGCACCTGAAGCCTACGGCGTGAACCTGAACCCGATCGCCAACGAACCGTACTTCCAGGTCGTCGAAATCAACCAGCGCATGGACCTGTCCAAGGTCGCCGCGGTGGCTAACATCGACGAAGACGAACTGTTCCAGCTCAACCCGGCCTTCAAGCAGCGCACCACCATCGATGGCCCCCAGCATTTGCTGGTGCCAACGTCCAAGGCGCAACTTTTGACGGCCAGCCTGTCGACCATGCGTCCTGAAGAGTTGATCAGCAAGAAGCCGCTCAAGCCGGTATTCGAAGGCTCGGACGACTCCGAACTCGCCAGTCTCAAACGCGCTTACCGCGTTAAACGCGGGGACAACCTCGGCACCATCGCCAAGGCCAACAAGGTCGACATCAAGGACCTGCAGCGCTGGAACAAGCTGACCGGCAAGGACCTCAAGGTCGGCCAGACACTGGTCATGCAGGACACCGCCAAGCGCAGCAGCGGTCGGGTCAACACCGTCGTGGCAGCGAACAGCAAAGCAAACAGTAAAGCTGACAAACAGCAGACCCAGTACAAGGTCAAGCAAGGCGACTCGCTGTACATGGTAGCCAAGCGTTTCAACGTTGAAATGCAGCACCTCAAGCGCTGGAACCCACGTGTTGGCCAGGCGCTGAAGCCTGGTCAAATGCTGACGGTGGCTTCCCCACGCTGATTGATGTGAAACCGAAAAAGATCGCAGCCTTCGGCAGCTCCTACGGATGTAAACGCAGGTAGGAGCTGCCGAAGGCTGCGATCTTTTTTTGTGCCCCTACACCGCTTTCAGCACCCGTCTTTTTCCTGTCGATACAAGCTGTTACTGTACGGGCCACAAAGCCCAAGCCGCCTGGATCGGATCCCTGACTTGAAGCGTCCCCTCCTCCTGCTCCTGATCAGCCTGGCCTTGAGCTCCCCCGCAAGCGCGACGATCAGCGAAAGCCATGGTTATGCGCAGTTCGGCACGCTCAAGTACCCGGCCAGATTTACCCACTTCGACTGGGTCAACCCGCAAGCGCCCAAGGGCGGTACGTTGCGGGTGATGGCGTTTGGCACCTTCGATACGATCAACCCCTACACCTTCAAGGGTTCAAGCCCGGTTTCCACGCCGAATTTCCTGCAATACGGCATCAACGAGCTCAACGAACCGTTGATGGTCGGCACCGGCCAGTACGCGCCGTCCGGCGATGAACCGACCTCCAGCTATGGCCTGATCGCACAATCGGTGGAATACAGCGAAGACCGCAGCTGGGTAGTGTTCAATCTGCGCCCCGAAGCGCGTTTCCACGATGGCACGCCGATTACCGCCTATGACGTGGCGTTCTCCTACCGTTTGTTGCTCAAGGAAGGCCATCCGCAATACCGCACCAACCTCCAGGAAGTGTCGCGGGTCGACATCCTCAATCCGCAGCGCATTCGTTTCGTCTTCAAGCGCGCCGGCAATCCGTTGCTGATCCTGCGCCTGGGCGAATTGCCGGTGCTGCCCCAGCATTACTGGAAAGGTCGCGACTTCAAGGCCACCACCTTCGAACCGCCGCTGGGTAGTGGGCCATATCGAATCACGTCGGTAGAGCCAGGACGGCGGATCATTTTCGAGCGGGTCAAGGACTACTGGGGCAAGGACTTGCCGGTCAATCGCGGCAAATACAACTTCGACCGCATGGAAGTCGAGTTCTACCGCGACAGCGACGTCGCGTTCGAAGCCTTCAAGGCCGGCGAATTCGACATCTATATCGAACACCAGGCGAAGAACTGGGAAAACGGCTACAGCTTCCCGGCGGTGCGACGCGGCGACGTCATCAAGGCGCAAATCCCGCATCAGATCCCGACCCAGAGCCAGGGGCTGTTCATGAACACCCGGCGCCCGGCCTTCTCCGAGACCAAAGTCCGTGAAGCGCTGGGCCTGATGTTTGACTTCGAGTGGACCAATCGCACCCTGTTCAGCGGCGCCTACAAACGCGCCATGAGCTACTACCCCAACAGCGAATTCTCCGCGACTGGCCTTCCGGTCGGCCATGAATGGCTGATGCTCACGCCGTATCGCGAGCAGTTGCCCGCCAAGCTCTTCACCGAGCCGTTCAGCCTGCAGCAGACCCAAGGGCGCGGCATCCCCCGGGAAACCATGCGCAAGGCCTTGGGCCTGCTTGCCGAGGCCGGCTGGAAGCTCAGTGGCCAGCACGTTCAGAACGCAGCAGGCCAACCGTTGCGTTTGGAGATCCTGCTGGTCAACCCGAACCTGGAACGCATCCTTCAGCCTTACGTCGAGAACCTCGCCAGCATCGGCATCGATGCCCGGCTGCGTACGGTTGATCGCGCCCAGTACAAGCAACGCCTCGATCAGTTCGATTTCGACATGATCCTGATAACCCTCAACCAGACGCTCAGCCCGGGCCTGGAACAATGGCAGTACTTCCATTCCAGCCAGGTCGGGGTCAAGGGCAGCAAAAACTACGCCGGTATTGCCAATCCGGTGGTCGACCATTTGCTCGAACAATTGCTCGCCGCCCAGACCCGCGATGAACAGGTCGCCGCCGGCAAGGCCCTGGACCGGGTGTTGCTGTGGCAGCACTACATCATTCCCAACTGGTATCTCAATTATCACCGCCTGGCCTACCGCAACCGGTTCGCCTTCGTCACCACGCCGCCCTACACGTTGGGCCTGAGCGCGTGGTGGCTGAAATCTTCGGAGAAAGATCGATGAAACCCATACGCGCCCTGCTCTTGCAGGCCAGCGGTCTGTTGTTCGCCGGGCTGGCCTGTGCCGCCCCGCAACATGCCCTGACCCTGTACAACGAGCCGCCGAAATACCCGGCCGACTTCAAACATTTCGATTACGTGAACCCCGAGGCGCCCAAGGGCGGGATCTTCCGTCAGGCCGGTTTCGGCGGCTTTGACAGCCTCAATCCCTTCATCAACAAGGGTGTCGCGGCCGACGACATCAGCATGATCTACGACACCCTGGCCAAACAGGGCCTGGATGAACCGTTCACCGAGTACGGCCTGGTCGCCAGCAAGATCGAAAAAGCCCCGGACAACAGCTGGGTGCGTTTCTACCTGCGCCCCGAAGCGCGCTTCCACGATGGGCATCCGATGCGCGCCGAGGACGTGGTGTTCAGCTTCCAGACCCTGATCAAGGACGGCGCGCCGCTGTACCGCGGTTACTACAGCGATGTCGAGGAAGTGGTCGCTGAAGATCCGCTGACGGTGCTGTTCAAGTTCAAACACAACAACAACCGTGAACTGCCGCTGATCCTCGGCCAGTTGCCGGTGCTGCCCAAGCATTGGTGGGCGACGCGCGATTTCACCAAGGGCAACCTGGAAATGCCGTTGGGCAGCGGCCCGTACAAGGTCAGCGAAGTCAAGGCCGGGCGTTCGGTGCGCTATGAGCGGGTCAAGGATTACTGGGGCAAGGACCTGCCGGCCAACCGCGGGTTCTACAACTTCGACGTGATGACCACCGACTACTACCGCGACAACACCGTGGCCCTGGAAGCGCTCAAGGCCGGGCAGTTCGATTACTGGCTCGAAATGGCAGCAAAGAACTGGGCCAACGCCTACAACATTCCGGCCGTCACCGAGGGCCGGTTGATCAAGGAGCAGATCCCCAACGGCAACCCCACTGGCATGCAAGGCTTTGTATTCAACCTGCGCCGCCCGGTGTTCCAGGATGTGCGCGTGCGCCAGGCCCTGACCCTGTTGCTGGACTTCGAATGGACCAACAAACAACTGTTCAATGGCGCCTACGTGCGCACCCGCAGTTATTTCGAGAATTCGGAAATGGCTGCCAGCGGCCTGCCGGACGCTGATCAGTTGGCGATCCTCGACCCGTTCCGCGGCAAGATTCCCGAGCAGGTGTTCAGCGAGGCGTTCCAGAACCCGGTGACGGACGCCAGCGGCATGATCCGCGCCCAGCAGCGCAAAGCCTATCAACTGCTGCAAGAAGCGGGCTGGCGGATCGTCGATGACAAGATGGTCGACGCCAAAGGCAAACCGGTGACCATCGAGTTCCTGCTGGCCCAGACCGAATTCGAGCGGGTGCTGCTGCCGTTCAAGCGCAACATGAGCGACTTGGGGATTGACCTGGTGATCCGCCGGGTCGACGTCTCGCAGTACATCAACCGTGTGCGTTCACGGGACTTCGACATGATCGTCGGCAGCTTCCCGCAGTCCAACTCGCCGGGCAACGAGCAACGCGAGTTCTGGATGTCCGCCGCCGCCGACAAACCCGGCAGCCGCAACTCCATGGGCCTGAAAGACCCGGTGGTGGACCTGTTGGTCGAGCAACTGATCAACGCCGATTCGCGCAAAAGCCTGGTGGCCCATGCACGCGCGCTGGACCGCGTGCTGCAATGGGGCTATTACGTGATCCCCAACTGGCACATCAAAACTTGGCGCGTGGCGTACTGGAACCACATCGGTCATCCGAAAATCTCCCCCAAGTACGACATCGGCATCAACACCTGGTGGGTCAAGCCCGATGCCAAACCTGCGGTAGAAGTCGAAACCAAACTGCAAGCCGACCCTGCGGGCACGGAGTAATCAGATGCTGGCGTATATTTTTCGGCGACTGCTGCTGATCATCCCGACCTTGCTCGGCATTTTGCTGATCAACTTTGTGATCATCCAGGCCGCCCCCGGCGGGCCGGTGGAACAGATGATCGCCAAGCTCGAAGGCTTCGAAGGGGCCACCAGCCGCATTGCCGGTGGCGGTGCCGAAGTCTCGGTGGCGGGCTCCGCCTATCGCGGTGCCCAGGGCCTGGACCCGATGCTGGTCAAGGAAATCGAGCACATGTACGGCTTCGATAAATCGGCGCCGGAACGCTTGTGGATCATGATCAAGAACTACGCCACCCTGGATTTCGGCGACAGCTTCTTCCGCGACGCCAAGGTCATCGACCTGATCAAGGAAAAGATGCCGGTGTCGATCTCCCTCGGGTTGTGGAGCACGCTGATCATGTACCTGGTGTCGATCCCGCTGGGGATCGCCAAGGCGACGCGACACGGCAGCCACTTCGACGTCTGGACCAGTTCGGCGATCATCGTCGGCTATGCGATTCCGGCGTTCCTGTTTGCCATCCTGCTGATCGTGGTGTTCGCCGGCGGCAGCTATTTTGACTGGTTCCCGCTCAGAGGGCTGACCTCCAACAACTTCGACGAATTGAGCATGGGCGGCAAGATTCTCGATTACTTCTGGCACCTGGCATTGCCGGTGACGGCGCTGGTGATCGGCAACTTCGCGACCATGACCCTGCTGACCAAGAACAGCTTTCTCGACGAAATCAACAAACAATACGTGGTCACCGCCAAGGCCAAGGGCCTGACCAATCACCGCGTGCTCTACGGCCATGTGTTCCGCAACGCCATGCTACTGGTGATCGCCGGGTTCCCGTCGGCGTTTATCGGCATCTTCTTCACTGGCTCGTTGCTGGTAGAGGTGATCTTCTCCCTCGACGGCCTCGGGCTGATGAGTTTCGAGTCGGCGATCAATCGCGATTACCCGGTGGTTTTTGGCACGCTTTTCATCTTCACTTTGTTGGGACTGGTGGTGAAATTGATCGGCGACCTCACCTACACCTTTGTCGATCCGCGCATCGACTTCGAAAGCCGGGAGCATTGAGATGAATTTGTCCCCTCTCAATCGCCGACGCTTCGAACTGTTCAAGGCCAACAAGCGTGGCTGGTGGTCGCTGTGGCTGTTTCTGCTGCTGTTTGGGCTGAGCCTCGGCGCCGAGCTGATCGCCAACGACAAACCGCTTGTGGTGCACTACGACAACGGCTGGTACTTCCCGGCGCTCAAGCGTTACCCGGAAACCACCTTCGGCGGCGAATTCCCGCTGGAAGCCAACTACAAGAGCCCGTACATCCGCGAATTGCTCAAGGAAAAAGACGCCTGGGTCCTGTGGGCGCCGATTCCCTACAGCTATCAAAGCATCAACTACGACCTGAAAGTCCCGGCCCCAGCGCCGCCCTCCACCGACAACCTGCTGGGCACTGACGATCAGGGCCGCGACGTGTTGGCGCGGGTGATTTACGGCTTCCGGATTTCGGTGCTGTTTGCCCTGACGCTGACCATTCTCAGCTCGATCATCGGCGTGATTGCCGGGGCCTTGCAGGGTTTCTACGGCGGCTGGGTGGATTTGGCCGGGCAGCGCTTTCTGGAGATCTGGTCCGGGCTGCCGGTGCTGTACCTGCTGATCATTCTCGCCAGTTTCGTCCAGCCGAATTTCTGGTGGCTGCTGGGGATCATGCTGCTGTTCTCGTGGATGAGCCTGGTGGACGTGGTCCGCGCCGAATTCCTGCGAGGGCGTAATCTGGAATACGTGCGCGCCGCGCGGGCGCTGGGGATGCAAAACGGGGCGATCATGTTCCGCCACATCCTGCCCAACGCCATGGTCTCGACCATGACCTTCATGCCGTTCATCCTGACCGGCGCCATCGGCACCCTGACTGCCCTGGATTTCCTCGGCTTCGGTTTGCCGCCTGGCGCGCCGTCCCTCGGTGAACTGGTGGCCCAGGGCAAATCCAACCTGCAAGCGCCGTGGCTCGGCATGAGCGCGTTTGCCGTGCTGGCGTTGATGTTGAGTTTGCTGGTGTTCATCGGCGAGTCCGCTCGCGATGCCTTCGACCCGAGGAAGTGAAATGAATCAGGACAATCTGATCGAAGTGCGCGACCTGGCCGTCGAATTTGTCGTCGGCGAGCGCGTTCAACGGGTGGTCGAAGGCGTGAGCTTCGACATCAAGCGCGGGGAAACCCTGGCGCTGGTGGGCGAAAGTGGTTCCGGCAAATCGGTGACGGCGCACTCGATCCTGAGGCTGCTGCCCTACCCGCTCGCCCGGCATCCGTCCGGGACCATCGAGTACTCCGGGCAAAACCTGCTGAGCCTGAAAGAGAAAACCATCCGCCACATCCGCGGAAACCGGATCGCGATGATCTTCCAGGAGCCGATGACCTCGCTCAATCCACTGCACTCGATCGAGAAGCAGATCAACGAGGTGTTGAGCACCCACAAAGGCCTGATCGGCAAAGTCGCGACCAAGCGCACGCTGGAGCTGCTGGAAATGGTCGGCATCCCGGAACCCGAGAAACGCCTGAAGGCGCTACCCCATGAATTGTCCGGTGGCCAGCGGCAGCGGGTGATGATTGCCATGGCCCTGGCCAACGAGCCGGAACTGCTGATCGCCGACGAGCCAACCACCGCGCTGGACGTAACCGTTCAGCTGAAAATCCTCGAATTGCTCAAGGAATTACAGGCCCGATTGGGCATGGCGCTGCTACTGATCAGTCACGATTTGAACCTTGTGCGAAGAATTGCGCATCGCGTATGTGTCATGCAGCGCGGTTGCATCGTCGAACAGGCATCGTGCGAAGAGTTGTTCCGCGCGCCGCAGCATCCGTACACTCGGGAACTGCTGGCAGCGGAGCCGAGCGGCAAGCCGGCGACCAATGTGATTGGCCCGCCGTTGCTGCAAGTCGAGGACCTGAAAGTCTGGTTCCCGATCAAGAAAGGCTTTCTGAAAAAGACCGTCGACCACATCAAAGCTGTGGACGGAATCAATTTCAGCCTGCCTCAGGGCCAGACCCTGGGGATTGTGGGAGAAAGCGGTTCGGGCAAGTCGACACTGGGTTTGGCGATTTTGCGGCTGATCGGCAGCAAAGGCGCCATCCGTTTTGAAGGCAAGCAGCTAGACTGCCTGACGCAGCAACAGGTTCGACCGCTGCGGAGGGAGATGCAGGTGGTGTTTCAGGACCCGTTCGGCAGCCTGAGCCCACGGATGTGCGTGAGCCAGATCGTCGGCGAAGGCCTGCGGATCCACAAGATGGGCACCGAGGCGGAGCAGGAACTGGCGATTATTGCGGTACTCAAGGAGGTAGGTCTGGACCCGGAAACCCGGAACCGCTACCCCCACGAATTTTCCGGCGGGCAACGGCAGAGAATCGCCATTGCCCGGGCATTAGTGCTAAAACCGGCGTTGATTCTGCTGGACGAGCCGACTTCGGCCCTCGACCGGACAGTGCAGCGCCAAGTGGTGGAGCTTTTACGTTCACTGCAAACCAAGTACAACCTGACGTATCTGTTTATCAGCCATGACCTGGCTGTCGTCAAAGCGCTGAGCCACCAGCTGATGGTGGTCAAGCAAGGCAAAGTGGTCGAACAGGGAGACGCGCAAAGTATTTTTGCGGCCCCCAAACATCCGTATACACAGCAGTTGCTGGAAGCCGCTTTCCTGGCCCCGGCCACTGCGCAATAACCTGAAAGAGAGGAGCAACACATGGGTTTTCTCGCCGGTAAGCGCGTACTGATCGTCGGTGTCGCCAGCAAGCTGTCCATCGCATCCGGCATCGCTGCCGCCATGCATCGCGAGGGCGCTGAGCTTGCCTTCACTTATCAGAACGACAAACTCAAGGGTCGTGTCGAAGAGTTCGCACAAAGCTGGGGTTCCAACCCTGACCTGTGCTTCCCGTGCGACGTGGCCAGCGATGAAGAAATCGCCAAGGTTTTCGTTGAACTGGGCAAGAAGTGGGACGGCCTGGACTGCATCGTTCACTCCGTCGGCTTCGCCCCGGGCGACCAACTGGATGGCGACTTCACCGAAGCCACCACCCGTGAAGGTTTCCGCATCGCTCACGACATCAGCGCCTACAGCTTCGTGGCCCTGGCCAAAGCCGGCCGCGAAATGATGAAAGGCCGCAACGGCAGCCTGCTGACCCTGTCGTACCTGGGCGCCGAGCGCACCATGCCGAACTACAACGTAATGGGCATGGCCAAGGCTTCCCTGGAAGCTGGCGTTCGTTACCTGGCCGGCTCCCTGGGCCCGGACGGCACCCGCGTCAACTGCGTATCGGCTGGCCCGATCCGCACCCTCGCCGCTTCCGGCATCAAGAACTTCCGCAAGATGCTGGCCGCCAACGAAGCGCAAACCCCGCTGCGTCGTAACGTCACCATCGACGAAGTCGGCAACGCCGGCGCCTTCCTGTGCTCGGACCTGGCGTCCGGCATCAGCGGCGAAATCATGTACGTGGACGGTGGCTTCAACACCACGGCCATGGGCAGCCTCGAAGAGTAATCTTCGGTCAGCCAACTAAAAAACCCGCCTCTTGAGGCGGGTTTTTTTATGCCTGCGATTTCAAGGCAGACTCGATCAAATGTGGGAGCGGGCTTGCTCGCGAATGCGGTGTGTCAGTCGATAGAAATGTTGAATGATCAACCGCATTCGCGAGCAAGCCCGCTCCCACAGGGGATTCGTGGTTAATCATCGATGTGGGTCAGGCAGCTGGAAAACAGCTGCTGGATCGGCTGTGTGCGCTGGCTATAACGCTGCAACAGCACAATCTCGCGGTAGAACGTCAACTCCCCCAACGGGATGATCCGAACCTTCGCCCCATGCTCAAGCCAGAGCCCCGCCTTGGGTAGCAGCGACACCCCCAACCCGCATTCAACCATCTTCACGATCGCCTCCAGCTCATCCAGCTCCAAAGCCACCTGCACATCAATCTGCTGCTCACGCAAAAACCGCGTCACCAATCTTCCGCCGAACGAGTTGCGGTCGTAGCGCACATGCGGATGGCTCGCGAGGATCTGCAACGGCGCATCGCCTTCAACGTCCGCTGGCACGATCAATACAAACGGTTCCTTGCGGATGAGCTGCGCTGACAGTTCTTTGGGTAACTCGAACGGCGGCTTGATCAGGATCGCCAGATCCACCTCACCGGTGTCCACCTGACTTAACAGGTTCAGCGACACACCGGGCACCAGTTTCGGTTCCAGCAACGGCGCCTGTTGCCTCAGTCGAAGCAACGCCTGGGGCAGCAGTCCGGTCTGGGCCGTGGCCACCGCACCTATTTTCAACTCGCCGCGATACTCGCTGACATCATCGCTCACCGCCATGCGGCTGAAAGTCTCGAGCATTTCCCTGGCCATCGGCAATGCGCGCTGGCCCGCGGCATTGAGCAGGGCCTGACGCCCGGTGCGGTCGAACAAGCGAATACCCAGGGCCTGTTCCAGATTGCGAATCTGCGCGCTGACGGCCGACTGGGTCAGGCCGATATGCATCCCGGCCGCGGCAAACGTGCCGTAGCGCGTCACCGCAATGAAGGTTTTCAGTTCCCGCAGCATAGCGTTCTCGATTCATCGAAATAATTTGAGCTCGATGCAAAAATTATCGTCTTTTAATCAAAAAGCACAGGGCTAAACTCAATCTGAATCCAGACAGCCGAGGCACATCCGATGCAACTCTCCCCTTTTCACTTGGCCATCCCGGTCTACGACCTGACTGCCGCGCGGAATTTTTATGGCGAAGTGTTCGGCCTGGAAGAAGGTCGCTCAAGCGATCATTGGGTCGATTTCAATTTTTTCGGCCATCAACTGGTCATTCACCTGGCGCCGAAAAACGCCTCGCAAGAAGCTGCGCACACCAATGCTGTCGACGGTCATGACGTGCCGGTGCCGCATTTTGGTGTGGTGTTGGGGATGGCGGAATGGGAGGCGCTGGCCGAACGCCTGAAAGCCCTCGACACCCGATTCGTGATCGAACCGGGCGTTCGCTTTCAGGGATTGGTAGGTGAACAAGCGACGATGTTTCTCTTCGATCCGTGCGGCAACGCGCTTGAGTTCAAGGCATTCAAGGACGTAGGTCAATTGTTTGCCAAGTGAATACGTCGGCTTGTGCCAGCAGCTCCTCGATCGAGCCGGGGACCTGAGGGTTGCACTCGAGTTGTCCGATGCTGAAGCGGATGTCATAACCGCGATGCACCGTGGCATTGCGCTCTTCGAGTATTTCTTCGAGTCGCACCCTGATCGCGGGAATCTCCACGACGCTTGAGCCGGTCAGCAACGCAACGAATTTGTCGCTGCCCAAACGGCCGATCACATCGCTCTCGCGAAAGGCAATACGCAGCACATCAGCGAAGGTTTTCAGGGCGTTGTCGCCCTCGGCACGACCATAGAGATAGTTGATGTGTTTGAAGTCATCAATATTGAAAAGCAGGAGCGTCGCTGGCTTTTTCAGCTGTTGGCAGACATCCAGCCCTTGTTGGGCCAGCGCTGTAAAACCGTGTCGGTTGGAGAGCAGCGTCAACTCGTCCATGCTCGCCATCTGCACGCCCATCAACTCCTCCTCGGCCTTGCGGGCCAAGTCACGCAGCAGCTCGCGCTCCTGCAGTGGCGTGCGCAACGGGTCGGCGCACGCGCCTGGTTTTACCGGTTTGCCTGGGATCAGCATTACTCACTCCATTGGCGGGTATATTTCTTAGAGTCGTCCATACCCGGTTTGGCTCCCTGTTAACAGACCGCCGGTCAACTACCCACGACCGGACATGGCCCTCCCGCGTCAGCCCAACGCTTGAACTGGGTGACGAAAATGTCGTGCGGCACCGGGACCGGCACCCTTCCCTGACCTGGATTCCAGCCCCAAAGCACCAGTTTGTCGTCGCTGACATGCTTGATCAGCGCGGCGAAATCGCGGTCGCCATTGCTGGAACGGTCCTTGATCATTGCGCACAACTGGTCGGCCGGCAGACCGATCCAGGCCATTTTGTGCGCGGCTGGCGGCAAGCTCCAGTGCGGCGCCCCTGGGGGTGCATGAGCGCCGTAACTGGCCGGCGGATTACTCTCGGCGTGGCAGGTAGCGCAGGGCAAACCCGCCGCGCCCTTGCCGTCCATGCCCCGCACGACGTTCATTGCGTGGGGAATCCCGGCGTCGAATTGCAACGGCGAATCGCCGGGGATATGGCAGTTCTGGCAGCGTGGGCTCTGAAAGACCTTTTGCACGGTATCGAACGCCTTGATGGCTTCCTTATCGTCAGCAAACAGGTCCTCGGCGTAGCCGATCAGGCCGATCAACACCACCGCGCCAAGAATCAGATGTCGTCTCATCTCACACCCCCGACAGTTGCAGCGGCAGTTCCCGCAGGCGTTGGCCGGTCAGGGCGAACACCGCGTTGGCCACTGCCGGCGCCGTGGGCGGCACACCGGCCTCGCCGATGCCGCCGGGTTTGTCGCTGCTGGGCACGATATGCACTTCCACCACAGGCATTTCGTTGAGCCGCAGCACTTGATAGTCATGGTAATTGGACTGCACCACTTGCCCGTTCTTGAAGGTCAGTTTGCTGTGTAAGGTAAATCCGAGGCCGAAGGTGATGGCCGATTCCATTTGCGCCGCGATGCTCATCGGGTTGACTGCAATGCCGCAATCCACCGCACACACCACCCGGTGTACGCGGATCGCCAGGTTGTCCTGGGACACCTCGGCCACCTGGGCGACGTAGCTGCCGAAAGACTCATGCACCGCGACACCCAACGCATGGCCGTCCGGCAGTGGCGCCTTCCAGTTGGCTTTCTCGACGGCCAGGTTCAGCACGCCAAGATGCCGTGGATGATCTTTGAGCAAGGTTCGTCGGTACTCGACCGGATCCTTGCCGGCCGCCTCTGCCAGTTCGTCGATCAGCGACTCCATCACGAACGCGGTGTGGGTGTGCCCCACCGAACGCAGCCAGAGCACGCGGATGCCGGTTTGCGGAGAATGCAAATCAACCTGGTGATTCGCCAGTCCCTCAAGATAAGGACTGTCGGCGACCCCTTCGACAGACGTCTTATCGATGCCATTTTTGACCATGGTCGCCTCGAATGACGTGCCCGCCATGATCGACTGCCCGACCATCACATGCTTCCAGGCGATCGGCAGGCCGCCGGCATCGAGGCCGATACGAGCCTGATGGAGGAACGCCGAGCGATAGTACCCACCGCGAATGTCGTCCTCCCGGGACCAGACGGTTTTTACCGGCGCGCCCGCTGCCTTGGCGACTTCCACGGCTTCTGCAACAAAGTCCGAGGTCGGATTGGCCCGGCGACCGAAACCGCCACCCAGAAACTCGGTGTGAATCTCCACCTGCTCGGGTTTGAGCCCGGTGATTTTCCCGGCGACCATTTGATCCAGCGTCTGGAACTGGGTGCCGGTCCAGATTTCGCATTTGTCCTGGGTGATTTTCACCGTGCAGTTGAGCGGTTCCATCGGTGCGTGGGCCAGGTACGGCACGCTGTACTCGACATCGATGGTCTTCGCCGCTTTCCCCAGACCCGCCGCGACATCACCGGCCTGACTGGCCGACATGCCAGGAGTGGCGGCGAGTTTGCGGAAGCTTTCCAGCAGCTTCTGACTGTCGAGCCCGGTGTTCGGGCCCAGATCCCAATCAATCTTCAACGCATCGCGCCCCAGCTTCGCCGCCCAGTAATGGTCGGCAATCACCGCCACCCCGGTGGGCACCTGCACCACTTTGTGCACGCCCGGAATCGCCAGCGCTTCGGTGCCTTCGAAGGATTTGACGCTGCCACCGAACACCGGCGAGCGCGCGACCATGGCGGTCATCAGGCCGTCGAACTGCACGTCCATGCCGAACTTGGCGCGGCCGGTGATTTTCTCCGGGGTGTCCAGGCGCTTGGTCGGTTTGCCAATGATTTTCCAGTCCTTGGACTCCTTGAGCTTGATCGACGCCGGATCCGGTGCCGGCAGCTTGCCGGCGTCATCGGCCAGTTCGCCGTAGGTGGCGCTTTGATCGCCGGCAATCACCACACCCGATTCGGTGCGAATTTCGGAGGGCGCGACGTTGAAACGTTTGGCCGCCGCGTCGATCAACATCAAACGCGCCGCTGCACCGGCCTGACGATAGCGGTCGAACTCCATCCAGGTCGAGGTGGACCCGCCAGTGATTTGCATCCCGCCAAACCCGGCCAAGCCATACTCAGCGGCCGAAGCCGGTGCATGTTCGACGCGGATCTTCGACCAGTCGGCGTCCAGTTCTTCGGCGATCAACATGGTCAGGCCGGTCCAGATGCCCTGGCCCATTTCCGAATGGCCGAGCAGCATAGTGACGCTGTTGTCATTGCCGATCCGTAAAAACGCATTGGGCGCGAAAACATTGCCTTGATTCTCGGCGCCGATCGCAAAGCGATGGCCACCGGGGATGACAAACGCCACCACCAGACCACCGCCCAGCACCGCGCTGCCCTTGAGGAAACCGCGGCGTGACAGAGGATTGAGGCTGTTCATTGTTCGGACTCCCGTCAACGTGGCATCAACCGATCTCGGCAGCGCGTTTGACCGCTGCGCGGATCCGTGGGTAGGTGCCGCAGCGGCAAATGTTGCCGGACAGCGCCTGATCGATGTCGCTGTCGGTGGGTTTGGGAATTTTCGCCAGCAACGCGGCAGCCGACATGATCTGCCCGGACTGGCAGTAACCGCACTGGACCACATCGAGTTCGGCCCAAGCCTGTTGCACCGGGTGCGAACCGTCGGTGGACAGGCCTTCGATGGTGAGAATTTTCTGCCCATGGGCCACGGCTGTGGCGGGGGTGATGCAGGAGCGCAGTGGTGCGCCGTCGACGTGCACGGTGCAGGCGCCACACTGGGCGATGCCGCAACCGAATTTGGTGCCGGTCAGGTGCGCGACATCGCGCAGAACCCACAGGAGCGGCATGTCTGCGGGGACATCCAGCGCCTGGTCCTTGCCATTGATGTTGAGGGTCAGCATTGCGATTTTCCTCAGACTCACGGTGTTCTGAAGGGGCGTCGCTGTGGCGGTGCAGAGCCTACGCGCGCCTCGGGTTATCCCTTCAGCTAAGCGCAAATTACCGGGCGAGACGGGTTCATCGACCACCGGTCACACAAAGAAGACTGAAGTAACTCACTCTGTGTAGCAGCNGTTCGGCGACGTAGTCGTCGTGAAGTCAGGCTCTGCGGTGTGCCAGGAAAACTGCGTTCGCAGGGTTTACGACGACTCCGTCGCCGAACGCAGCCTCGCAGGCTCGGCAGCTGCTACGGACCGTGTTGGGGCTTAGAAGTCGGTGGACACCGACAGCTCACGCCACGTCTGCAACTCCTGAGCGACGAAGGTGTTCTTGGCTTCGATCGC
>NZ_SOPU01000023.1:263413-288471 GCF_004402115.1 Pseudomonas sp. F01002
GCGGTAGGCGCAGCGGGGCCTTTTGCGCTTGCACCAGGGTGATCATGGCTTGGGCGAGCTTGTCCGGATCGCCAGGCTGATTCAGGGTCACGGCCTTGGCAATTTTACGAACCTCACCCGCCGTGCTGTCGTAGTCGGCAATCGAAGCCGGGGATTCGACCAGCGAATTGCCTTCGAGGAACTTGGTACGGAAGTAGCCCGGCTCGACAATGGTCACGTTGATGCCCAGCGGGGCCAACTCGGCGTGCAGCGCCTCGCTCAAGCCTTCGACGGCAAATTTGGTGGAGCAATAGACGCCGAAGCCCGGCCCTGACCTGTAACCGCCCACGGAGGAGAGATTGATCACATGTCCACGGCGAGCGGCGCGCATGTGCGGCAGGACGGCGCGCGTGACATTCAGCAAGCCGAAGACGTTGGTTTCGTACACACGTCGCACTTCATCGGCGCTGGCTTCTTCCACCGCACCGAGCACGCCGAAGCCGGCATTGTTGACCAGCACGTCGATGCGCCCGAAGTGGTCGATGGCCGACTTGGCAACCGCAACGCCTTGGGCTTCGTTGGTCACATCAAGGTTAGCGGCCAGCAAACCTGGCTGCTCGCCAAAACGCTGGGTGATGCTGCTGGCGTCACGGGCAGTGGCGACCACGGCGTCGCCATTGGCCAGCGCGGCGGCAGCGATCTTGGCGCCGATACCGCGAGAAGCACCGGTGATGAGCCAGACACGTTTGAAGTTTTGGGAAGTGGTCATGATCGCGAATCCTTGTAGGCAGTTGGGGTAAGCACAAGGTACGCAGGAACATTGGTTGGAAAAATGCCCTCGTGTTACAAGCACTATGAAACGCTCTTTCATAATGGCGCCGATATGAATCACGACCCGTTTGATGGTTTGACCGAGTTTCTCGCCGTCGCCGAGCACAAAAGTTTCACCCTGGCCGCGACTCGGCTAGCCGTCACGCCCACCGCCGTCAGCCATGCGATCAAACTGCTGGAACGACGCACCGGCGTGTTGCTGTTTCAGCGCACCACGCGCCGAGTGGCGCTGACCGAAGCCGGCGCCAGCCTGTTTTCCCGCTTGCGTCCGGCGGCCAGTGAAATCAATGAAGCCCTGGCGGTGCTCAGCGGTTTCCGTGATCAGCCCATGGGTACGCGGCGACTCACGGCACCGCGATTGTCCGGGGCCTTGTTGATGGAGCCGCTAATTCCGCTGTTTCGCTCGGCCTATCCGCAAGTCACTCTCGATATTTCCCTGGACGACGCCACGGTTGACCTGATGGCCGGCGGCTTCGATGCCGGGATTCGAAAAAGGAGTCCTGGGCCGCCGCTGAACCGTCGCCTTCAGACCACGGCGCCGACCAAACCTTTGCCCAGCCGATGCTGCGCCAGAAGACGCATCAAGGTTGTTTCACGTAAGCCGCGCTGTACTTCTGATACTCACCAAAACCAGTCACTTCTGCGGCGCCGTTGAGCAACTGCAGGCGAAACAGCGGATCGCCCTCAGGATCCAGTGCAATGACAAGGTTGCCGGCGAGCAGCGGATACTGATGATGGACTTCAACAGGCGGATCCTTGAGCTGAAAAATGCTCAGGTTGATGTCCGCCATCTCGGGGCCGCTGTCGATTCCCGGTAATACTTTGAGGGTCAACTCGCCGACACGCTGGTCCTGGACATTGCTCACGAGGTAGCGCCCTTCTCGCTGACTGTCAGCAACCCGCTCAAGCTTTTGCGAGGCGACCTTGAACGCAGTCGGCCGCACATCGATGCTTAATTGACGGGAACCGTTGATCCACGTGCCGGTTTGGCGGCCCTGCTCGTTCGGCGTGCCTTCGACGAACCAGTTGCCGATCATCTGACCGTCGTCGTCCAGTTCACGCAGAACGATTCCACCTTCTTCGTAGGTATTGCCCACCAGCCGGATCGGTTTACCGCTGCCGGTCTTGCTGTAGCGAACTTCGCCAACATAGACATCACCCTGAAGTTGCCACCACAGCTCAACGGGGATCTTGTCATCCAGGGTGCCACGCAACATGACGGGCGCTTCACCGACGGGACCCTCGAGACGACGACGCTCCGTCCACTGGCCGGATTTCAGTTCACGATCGGTAACGTCCACATAGCCAGAAGGCATGACCGGGTTGGCTTCCGACGGCTTTTGCACCACCTCTGTTTTCTCGGCCACCTTCACAGGCAAGTTGTCCTGTATTTGCCAAGTCGCGCTCTGGCGCCAGCAGCAACCGCTTTTGGACTGGGTATGCAAGCGCTTGGTGACCGGGTCGATCTCGAACATGCCCAGATTTGCGTCACGGGTCAGTGCGGAAAAGGACGTGCTCAACACGAGCGTCGGGCGCTCGGGATCGAACAGATAGATGTCGTAGGAAGGACCACCATAGCCCGCATCATTGCCATTGCGTACGGCAAGATCTTGCTGCCCGTCGAAATTGAAATCGCCGAACAACAGCAGACTTTGATCGGAATACGCCAGGTTGCGGTCGAACTCCGAAGCTTTGCGGCCTGGCTTGAACAGAGCGAACGCTTCGGCTGACTCGATGCGCTGCAGCACCTGCCCGCCGGCCCTTTCGCGCAACGTAATCAGCGCAGGAGCGCCGTCGAAAGTCTGGGCGGGCGGCTGTGCAAACAGCACGTCGATGACGTATTTCTTCGCGGGGTCAGTGAGGTGATACGTCAGCGGTTCGGCACTCACCGCAGCGGCGGTCAGCAGACAGGAAACAGCCAATAAACGAGGAATAACCATGATGCAGAGCGTCCTTGCGGCAAACCAGGTCCGCAGTCTAGCGGCTATCGGGTCATGCCGACATTGTTGATTCCGTCAACATAGGAAACTCTTTCAACTTGTCGATCTACGGTACGGCCAGACGACCCGAGGCTGACTACGCTGAAAGTCCAGCTTGAGAAATCCGTAGAGGAGCTACACCATGCACCGCGTTCAAAAACTCACGCCCTGCCTGTGGTTCGACAATCAGGCCGAGGAGGCCGCGAAGTTCTACTGTGCGATCTTCGATCATTCGAAAATCAGCGCCACCACCCACTACGGCAAGGCCGGTCAGGAGATTCACGGCAGGCCCGAAGGTTCGGTGATGACGGTCAGTTTCGAACTGGACGGACAGAGTTTTACCGGCCTCAACGGCGGTCCCATCTTCACGTTCAATGAAGCGGTTTCATTTCAGGTCAATTGCCATACTCAGGAAGAAGTCGACCACTTCTGGGGGCGCCTGTCCGCGGGCGGGCCCGTTGAGGCCCAGCAATGCGGCTGGCTCAAGGACAAATTCGGCGTGTCCTGGCAGATCGTACCGGTGGCCCTGATGGACATGATGAAAGACCCTGACACGGCGAAATCACAACGCGCCATGACGGCGATGTTGCAGATGAAAAAACTCGACATCGCTGCACTGCAACGAGCCTTTGACGGCGAGAGCTAATACACTTCGACGCTGACCTGCCGAGGACGCTGACCATGAAGCCCGCCGTTGCCAAAGACGCTGACAAAGCCCCGCGCTTCTGGCGCGACGACGCCCTGCCCTTCATTGAAGCCCGCTCCATCGCCGACGGCCGCGAGGTCTGCTACACCCGGCATTCCCACGAGCACTTTTCCATCGGCGCGATCACGGCCGGACGCAGTACCTACCACCACGAGCAATCGCAATTTCAGGTCAGTGCCGGCACCGTGGTGCTGATGAATCCCGGTGATGTCCACGCCTGCAATCCCATCGAGGACCAGCCGTGGTCGTACCTGATGCTGTACGTCGAAACCCCCTGGCTGACCGATTTGCAGCATCAGCTCGGTTTCAGCCAGGACCTGGCGTTTCGCCGGTTTTCCATCACCCACACTCACGACAGTGATCTGTATGCCGGCCTGAAGGGTTTGTACGACGTGCTGGTCGATGCGCAGCAAGACGTGTTGCGCAAACAAAGCGCGGCCGTGGAGTTTTTCACCGACGTGCAGCAACGGCTCAACCCGATCGATCAACCGCTGCGAGAGCCCAATTTCAAACTGGAACGGGCGGCCGATTACATCCGCGACAACTGCACGCACCTGCTCAAGCTCGAAGACATTTGCGAGGCGGCTCAGCTATCGCCGTCCTACCTGATTCGTGCGTTCAAGCAGCATTACGGCATGACGCCCCACGCCTTTCTGGTCAACCGGCGTATCCAGTTCGCCCGCGATCAACTGCGCAGCGGCAAGCTGATCGCCGATGTGGCGCTCGAAGCCGGGTTTGCCGATCAGGCGCATTTTCAGCGTGCGTTCAAACAGCATCTGGCTGCAACGCCTGGGCAGTATCAACGCTGAAGTGAAAGTTTGGCTGTATATATTACACAACACTCCGCCGCGGAAATAAACGGTAATATTATTCCCGCAAATCACAACACCTCCTCTCGCACCGCTATTTATCGGTCGCGCAGCGTCATTAGTCATGATGCCAGCACAACTATCGGCCAATAACGAAACACACCGACATATAGACCTGATAATAATATTTCTCACTTCCCTTTAACCTGAAACTACCAACTACAGCTTATAGAGAACAGGCCGCCACCTTGAAAGAGCTGCACTTGCATCAATTCGATAAAAAACATGGAAGTTATCTTATGCACACACCTATCGATGCACCCGTAGCCTCGCGCAATGAACGTCAGTTACAGGAAGTAAGAAAAGCCCTTATCAATGTTATTGATGACGAGCACTCGTTGAGCAGACTCGACAACACATGGAGTCGCCTTGGGGGTAGATCTGTGACCGGCTCGAGCCTTGATGAAGTTCAGCGTGCGGGGACGATTTATCTACTGCGCCTGACCCGGCAAGCTGATTTCATGAAGATGAGGATTAAAAGCGGTATACCGGAAGACTATGCCTTTCATGTCGATAAAAATGGAGAACTCTGGGCCGTTGAAGAGAAGGTGAGTCGGGGCGCAACCCCTGACGTTGACTCAACCGAGATTAATGTCTTTTTTAGAAGAGTCAGTATTACCCCCCACGCCAAAGCCGCCATACCCGGAATCGTCGACGACCTGAAACTGCTGGCCAATTTGGCCGGACAGGCTGGAGGGGCAATTACCTCAAACGGGCGGATCTCGATTGACCAATGGCTTCAGTTCCATGGTTTGCCGCAGCCAGGCACTAAAGAGGACACCCAACAGCTGATCGACGTGCTTAATTTCGCGAATCTTCCCGCAAGTCCACCATTGGAAAATTACTGGCAACTTCTGGACACTCCCGAAGATTCACCGTTCAGGTTGACTGAAACTACCCGCTCAATCATTGATCAGCAAACCCGACAGCTGAAAGACGATGCCCCCTTCCTGATCAAACAGATTGGCGCCTGGCTGATCAGAGAAAACGTCGGATCAGAAATGCTACCCACCAGCATTGAATACCGAATGCAAAGGCTGCTGGAAATCGCCCGACAATCCTGCAATCAGGGACAAAACTACCTCATTGCGCTGGGTTGGTTCGGTGAAGGGAACGGAGAAAAGGCATCTCAACAGTTCATCGATCAACTGCTGATTGCTGCCATGTTGCTCGATCTCGATCCTGAAATCGACAGCACCAACACCTCCTTCGCAGGCTTCGACTTTTACGCCAAACGCTTCTTGCAACAAAAGCCTGGAGTAGTGCGACTGGAACTGGAAAAGCATCTGGCCAATCATTTCCAGCTACATCAGATGCTCGCTCCACTGATGGCGCAATGGATTCTGGCGGGCATGGCGCCGCAATTCCTGATCCGTGACCTACCGCCTGAACTACAAGTGGGCACCCCGGGTTGGGTAGTCTTTAGCCAGGCGGTGCACCTGGTTGAGGCCGTCGCCCCCGGCACTTCCCGGTTAATGTCCTATGAACACCTGCTCGGCTTCAGCCTGGTCCCGGGTTTAATGCCACAACTGGCGTCGTTGCATACCACGAACAACCTCGATCCGGTTGTGACATGGGCACTGATGAATGAGCTTGTCGAACGGGACGCTGACGGTAGCCTGAGCCAGAAAACAGTCCTGCGCGCCGTCCAAGAATACGACCGGTATGTCACGGCTTTGACCCGCGCCGTGAGCGACGTCAACACGCCAATTCCCAGCCGCAGAGCTATTGCGTTGAAGGAACTGACATCAAAAATACCTCGCTGCAACCCTAACGAATTGCTGGTAAAGCATCGTGGCAATGGAGGCGGCGCAGGGCGGAAGGTGTCGGTACTGGATCTGTACATGGGCGATGAACTTCATACCACCGACTGGGGGCGAATCAGAGGAAAGGATATTTATCGAGAGTTCACCGGATTGAAAGACTTGTACCCCGCTAATGATTTGTATGAGGAGGCAATTCACGCTCATTACAATGGCATCACTACCGCGCTGTCGACCAATATTCGGTACGCACTGTCGCAACTGCATCAATCAGACAGGTCGTTCATCGAACACGGCCGACTGGCGATATACCAGATAAAAAAAGACATTCCCAAGAACATCGTCAGCACATTGAAACCTTTCATTTCTGCATTAAACCCAATTGCCGGGTTGTACCCCCTGCCCGAACCGAAAGCAGATCCGGGACGCTACGGCGTCATCCTCTGTGCTGTGAAAGGACCATTGATTCGTTGTTATGAACTGTTTCCACTAAGACTGGATTGCCGCTTCAACCAGGTTTTCAAGAACCGATTTTCCTATCACCTGATTTCCGATCCAGTAGGAGGAACGTTTGTTGATAGCAAACTGCTCTTGGACGCGCCCATCGACTTTGAGGCTTACGTTAAAAACATCACGCCGCGCGGCGATAAGAATGCCTCGGTAGTGCTCACTAAAATTGGAGAATTCGGGACGTCGGCCCATGACACAACCGCATCCAACCCGGTGCAGTACTTTAATTCCAGGCGGATAGAAGACGTCAGTAACCTGATTGCTGAACACAATCCGTATATTAATAAAGAAGAGCTGAGCCAGATCGGCTTTGACCAGACAGACCGTGAGCTGGCCATTGAAAAAACTGACAAAGTGTTCAATGTCATTCTCAATCTGATCATCCCATTCAAGGAGTGCATAGAAGAACTCTCTTCGGGTGTTCCCTCCAGACAGAAAGGCGCCATTGCCGGTTGCGTCATGGAGGCGGCGCTGATCGCGATCTCGCTGGTCGCCGCGCCATTGAAAATTGTCGCTGGCGTCACAAAAGGCGCAACCCTGGTCACAAAACTGCTTTCTGCCTCCCGGATCGCGGCACGGACGGTCATCGGGCTCTTTAACCCTCTGGGCGGCGTTCCTCAACTGCTAAAGGGCGGTGGAAAGCTGATTGGCAGGAGCCTGGCGAAGCTCAGTGTCCAATCCGCACCTCACTTTGCACGTAAGCAATTGCTCCGACTGACTGGCACAAGCAGCTATGACTTGCTCAAAGCAGTTAATCATTCCGGCGCGGCGTCAGAGTTGCGCATGACACTGGACGCGGTGGGTCACGGGCGAGCGATTTTCAAAAATGACAGCATCGAAACCGCCGAGCACGTGCTCAAGCACCTGTACGACAATGACAAGAAACTCCTCCAACACATTCCTGAACAGGAGCTTCAGCACCTGATGGAAATCTCCTTGGCCGAGATCGCACTAAAGTCCGACAGCGCTCGCGAAATCCGCAAGGTTCTGGATTCGAAAGTGGTCGATACGTTGACACGTCGGCATGCGCAAACCTTTTATCTGGACAATCTTCACCAGTTCAAGGACGTCACTGTTTTGCCGGAAGTTCTCCAGGACACCTTACGCGTGGAATACAAGAACCTGGTAGCCATGCAGGCCCACCAGCAAGAATTGCTGACCAAGAATCTGGGCAAGGCGCCTTACCACGGCGTACTGGATGAATCACGGTTCAACCCTCACGGTTTGACTGACAACACGGATCGAGCAACCGCCTGGATTCTGAATGCATCGAACTCCGAGAATGAAACAAACGCCATCCGGACCTTGCTCCTTGAATACGCCGCCAGCAACAAGCCCTTGACCGATCCCGCGATTTACAACGAACTGCATCGACGTGTTGCACCCAATGCAATCGATAAGTACCGCAGCCCTCGCCCGGATGTTCGCTACCCGTCCAACATCTCAGGTACTGCAATGCTGGAGGGCCACATGGCCAAATTGGATCCGGCACACGAACACTTTGGCAAACACCTGTTTGGATCTTTCCTCGGCTATCACGCTTTCTCGGACGGCAATGGCCGTACCGCACGTGCCATCTATGCGATTACAGAACTAAGAAAGGGCCGATTCAATGCGCTGGACCGCCCAACGGAAAACGCGTTAAGCGGTTTGAATTGACGGTCAACGTGCTTCCTCCTCGTCGCTGACACCGCGCCCCTGTCTGAAGGGGCGCGGCATCTTCCGGCCTGGCGACTGACTCTAGGCATACACCAGATACACGGCACAGACGGCTAATAACAAGGCCATTGTCCTGTTGAACAACCGCAGTCCCTTGGCGTTGTTCAAGTACTCGCGCAAGAAGGTCCCGACATAGACCCAACACGCCACCGATGCATAGCAGACCACCAGATAAATGGCCGCAAACTGCCAGACCAGCCGCGCCTCGCCATCCGCCACAAAAGCGCCCATGCCCGCTACGCACGCCAGCCAGGCTTTCGGGTTGAGCCATTGCATGACCGCGCCATACAGCATCGACGGCGCCCGGCCTGACTCCTTCGCATCCAGATGCCCATTGTCGGCGGCCAACTTGAAGGCCATGTACATCAGGAACGCCACACCCGCCCATTGCACCACCTGCGTCAGCGCTGGCCATCGCTGCAACACTTCATGCAGCCCTAATCCCATCAACACCAACAACACGACGAAACCCAGCGTCGCCCCGGCTACATGCCGTTGACTGGCGCGAAAACCAAACTGCGCGCCGGAACTCAACGCCACGATGTTCACTGGCCCTGGGGTTATCGAGGCCACCAGTGCAAACGCCGCCATCGAGATAATCAGACTCATCACAGACCTTCTTCAATCAGTTGAACGAGGCCTCAAGGTAAAGAGCAACCTGACGGCTGTATTGAACAAAACACCCCTCAGCTGTACCGCGACCGACGTCCGCCACTGTATGGGGCAAGCCACCCCAGGCCTGTGATAAAAATACCGTTCCTGCTTTTGGAGCCCCGCCATGGACCTCGCCACCCTCACCCTGTTTCTGCCGGCCTGCTTCGCCTTGAACATGGCGCCCGGGCCGAACAACCTGTTGTCGGTCAGCAACTCGACCCGCTACGGCTATCGCACCGCCTGTGTCGCAGGGATCGGTCGGCTGCTCGCGTTCGCCGGCATGATCGCCCTCGCGTCGGCGGGGCTTGCGGTGGTGCTGCAAACGTCGGAGTTATTGTTCTACGGGATCAAGATTCTGGGGGCGGCGTATCTGCTCTACCTCGCCTGGCAATTGTGGCGCGCGGACCCCGGGGCGGAAAACGTGGTAGCGGGCGCGCCGGTGGGGATGCTGGCGTTGGCGCGGCAGGAATTCCTGGTGGCGGCCGGTAAGCCTCACGATGGCTAATATAAAATTCGAAGATGGACCACTTTCAACTGTGGGTTCACCGGTCGATGAAACACATCGATCAGCAGAATCGTACGAAGTATCCATACCCGTACGATTGCGGCGAGCGGCCGAACAGTACTCGGGCACCAGACACTAGATCGCCCACCAGGTAGGACGAGAAAAAGGAGCCAAAGGCGCTTTTCTCTCTATTCAAAGGGAGAAGCATTTTTCTGCCCCCTTGCCCACCGGCGGGTGCAATCAATGCAGTGAATTGGCCATGGTCATGGTTATCGGAGACGTACCTAAAAGCGGTTTCCGTTTGATTGCTCAACAAACACCGCACGCTACGTGCTGCCATGATTTGTACGCCCTTATGGATGTACGAGTAAAAGTTACTGCGGCCTCTCAATTACCTTATGAGAAAGTTTAACTTTAGTATGGGGCCGGCGTATGTCGATCAGACACCGGGCAGAGACCGCCAAAAGCAACAAGAACGATAATAACGATGCCGAAGCAATCTCCGAGGTAATGAGCCCGCAGCAAACAAATAAGTCATGATGTAAAAAAACCGAAACATATTCTGTTTCAAAAATGACTAAGTCAGCACGAAAAATTTGTTAATAATAAAATATAATATGCATTAATTCAAACAAGAATAACACACGTTAATTTCTACTGCTATAAGTTAATAGCACCCGTTAAATAGGAGCTCACCATGAACATGAAGCAGTTTTTAATTGCTACAGCGGTGCTAGCGGTCACCACCTCTGCATGGAGCGAATACCCAGTTCTTACCTCATCATCTGACCGTTGCATGGTCGAAATCCGACGTGCCGATATGTATGGCACAGGTCAGCCGATGAGTTATCCGGCTATTTATTCAGGCCCAGCTCACGCCGGCGATACTTGGCAGGGTATTGAAGGTGCGATTGTTTGTGTAAGAATCGCCCCTGACTGCACAAACTTTCATCCAAATTTCAGCTGTGTAAGTTCTTCTAAAGACTTAAACCAGGGGAACCCTGTGAGCAATCAGTTCTGAGAAAACCAAGAAAACACAACAAGCATTTGACACCGTTATACTGATAATTAGCTCTTCCCGATATACAAAAACAACCAATAGCACCAACTTACAACCACTATATCCGCCTACATATTGGAGAAATGTATGTTTAAAAAATACTCTGCATCTTTATTTTTGATATTAATCGCAAGTTTTGCACATGCTGATTACTCGCAGAGATGGTGCATCTCTGATGACCCTGGAAAATGCCCTGTCAGCCCTAAATATGGATGCCCGCAAGGTGGCGGCCCTAACGCGGAAAATTTGGCGAAATCAATATGCACCATTCATACAGCAAATGGAGACAAAATACTGGATCATAGACTTACAACTATTTCGTCCGATGGGGGCGGACAGTGTGGAATTAGTGTATACGAGGCAACGTGCATAACAGCCCCTTAGCCAAGTTCCCTTTATATTATTCAAAAGACACTTGGGTATAGGTTACAAAAAGCTGCATAAAGAGAAAATTTTCTAAAAATCTATTTTTTGACAGGTCTTTATTTTCTTCGACGGCTGCTTCAGGTTTGAAGCGGCCGTCGACGCTGGTGCGCCCAAAAATCCGTGGAGAAAATCAAGCTTGGCTCCAGTAAGCCGGTGATGGGCAATACAACCCTCTGTAGACGATTACATTGCCTAGTTCCTCAGCCCTCAGTTTTGGCAGGGGATAACTCGCACCCCAGAACACTTAAGCATCCTGGAACAACGATAAAGTTCAGTTGTACGCTGCGCCTGTTTGACTGGGCGCCGACGCGATCTAGCAATGGGCCGGTCGACCTTTTGCATGATCTCTCCGCAAATTGGGCATCTTCTTTGCCTTTCCCATTCGGACTGAGGCGGTATAGGAAATCCAGCAACGGCCCTAGCTCGCCTGTACCGCCAACGAGAAAATCGGCCAAATGCAGCCATCATCACAAAGATAACCGCACCAAACCCAACAATTGCGACACCTACAAATCCCCACCACTTCGGCCTCCACGGCCACGTCCTCCGCGCCCTCCTCGAGCATTTACATTGCTCGATAACAGAGCCAGGGGAGCCAGAAGAAACAAACGCCGAGATAGATCCCTATTCATTGCCACCGTCCTAGCTTTTAATCGTTAGTTTTCGGTCGAGCATTGGACGTAACAATCGCGCTCAATCAGCAGTTCAAACATCGGGCAGTATAGCTGCCCGACCTCGAACTCCCGCTATGGGGGAAAGCGACAGCCAGCCCGGGTGAAATCAAGCTAGGCTCAAGCAATCCGAAAGCGATCCTGATCTTCACCGCGTTCCTGCCCCAGTTCGTCGACTCGACCCACGCCGTATCGCCGCAATTCGCCGTGTTGGGCGCGTTGTTCCTGATGCTGGAATGGATCGCCATCGGCGCCTACGCCTACATGGGCCTGCACATGCGCCGCTGGTTCGCCGAACCTCGGGGCAAGCGGATATTCAATCGTTGCTGCGCCGGATTGTTGTCGGCGGCGGCTTCGGTGTTGCTGATGGCGCGACGGGCTTGAACACCTGATGTCCAATGTGGGAGCTTGGTCCCACAGTAGATGGTTGTTGAACACGAAATTTGTGTACTACTTGGCCACACCCCAACTCACCACAGGCCCTCAATGAACCTGAACATTGTCTACGCCCTTGGCGCTGCCGCTCTTTTTGGCGCGAGTACGCCATTGGCCAAGTTGCTGGGCCTGAACCTTTCGCCGATCCTTTTGGCCGGGTTTTTGTACCTGGGCAGCGGCCTGGGCTTGACGCTCGTCAGACTGTTGCGCGACCGGGGCTGGCAACCCAGTGGCCTGAAATCGTCGGAGTGGCCCTGGCTGATCGGTGCCATCGTGTTTGGCGGCGTGCTCGGGCCGGTGGCGCTGATGTTCGGTTTGACCCTGACCTCCGGCGCCACGGCCTCGCTGATGCTCAACCTCGAATCGGTATTGACCGCCGTGCTGGCCTGGGTGGTATTCAAGGAGAACGCTGACCGACGCATCGTCGCCGGAATGCTGGCAATCGTCGCCGGTGGCTTACTACTGGCCTGGCCCCAGAACCCGGCGCAGTCACAGGGCTGGATCGGACCGTTGGCGGTAGCGCTGGCCTGCGTCTGCTGGGCCATCGATAACAACCTGACGCGCAAGGTATCGGCTTCGGATGCGCTGTTTATTGCCGGCATCAAGGGGTTGATCGCCGGGATGGTGAACTGTTCTCTGGCGCTGTTGCTCGGCGCAACACTGCCACACATGACGGTGCTGGGGCCGACGTTGATCGTTGGTTTCCTGGGGTATGGCATCAGCCTGGTGTTGTTCGTTCTGGCGCTCCGAGGCCTGGGCACTGCACGTACCGGCGCATACTTTTCCACGGCACCTTTCCTCGGCGCGGCAATCGCCATCTTGCTGCTGGGTGAACCCGTCACGCTGACGTTTTGGGCCGCTTCACTGTTGATGGGCCTTGGGGTATGGATTCACCTCAAGGAAAATCATGCCCATGAGCATCAACATGAGGCGCTCAAGCATGGTCATCGCCACGTGCATGACGAGCACCATCAACATGAACATTCGTTCCAGTGGGACGGTACCGAGCCCCACAGTCACGAACATCAACACACGCCGCTGCGCCACAGCCATCCGCATTTTCCGGACATCCATCACCGACATAAGCATTAAACAATCCTCATGACGAATGACTGGAATTCTCTGTCGATTTTCCGGTGGAGGCGTTGGGCGACGCGTCTTATGCTCACCTCATGAACCTACAAAACGCTTTGCTTCCGCCCCACGCCGAGATGGTTCGCGCCATGCTCGAACGAGACACCGCCTACGAGGGGGTGTTCTTTACCGCGGTCAAAACCACCGGCATCTTCTGTCGCCCCAGTTGCACGGCGCGCAAGCCGAAACCGGAGAACGTCGAGTTCTTCGCCCATGCCGATGAGTGCATGTCCGCGGGCTATCGCGCCTGTCTGCGCTGCAAACCACTGGACGCGGCGGCCATTGCCCCGGACTGGGTGCAGCGGCTGCTCAAATCCGTAGACACCGACCCCGAGCAGCGCTGGACCGATGCCCAGTTGCTGGCCGAAGGCATCGAACCGTTGAAACTGCGCCGCTGGTTCAAGCAGCATTTCGGCATGACCTTTCACGCCTGGCTGCGCACCCGACGCCTCGGCATGGCATTGGGTGGGATCAAACAGGGCGACTCCATCGACAACGCGGCGTTTGATTCGGGCTACGAGTCCCTGAGCGGGTTTCGCGATGCGTTTCAAAAGTCCTTCAACATCACGCCCGGCCGCGCCGCCAACAGCGAGCCACTGCTGTTCACTCGCCTGACCACACCGCTGGGGCCGATGATCGCCATGGCCGAACGACGCGGGCTGGTGCTGCTGGAGTTTCTTGATCGGCCAGCGCTGACCAAGGAAGTCGAAGAATTGCAGAATCGATACGGTTATGCGGTCGCGCCAGGACATAACGCGCATTTGCAGCAGATTGAAGCCGAACTGACGCAGTATTTCGCCGGCAAACTCACTGACTTCAACGTTCCACTACACTTGCCTGGCAGCGATTTCGCCCGACAAGTCTGGGCCGAACTGGCGAAGATCCCGTACGGCCAGACCAGCACCTACGGCGCCATTGCGGCGTTATTGGGCAAGCCCGGTGCCAGTCGCGCCGTGGGCCTGGCCAACGGGCATAACCGTCTTTCGATTGTCGTGCCCTGTCACCGGGTGATCGGCGCAGACGGCTCGCTGACCGGCTATGGTGGAGGACAACCGCGCAAGGCGTTCTTGCTAAGGCTGGAAAAAGCGGCGGTGCAGATCACGCAACAACTCGTATTCTGATCATTTACAGGTTTCTCAAATAGTCATAAGGAAGGACATTCGATGGACACGCTCGACAACCAATTTCACCAGTTGCACCAGGACGGCCTGCTGATTCTCACCAACGTCGCCGATGCCGCCGGCGCACGAATCGTGGAGCAACTGGGCAGCAAAGCCGTAGCCACCAGCAGCGCGGCGGTGGCCTGGGCGCACGGTTATCCGGACGGCAATGCCCTGCCCCTTGAGCGCCTGATTTCAACGGTCGAGTCCATCGCCCGGGTGATCTCGGTGCCGCTGACCGTGGACATCGAGGCCGGTTATTCCGATGACCTGACGCGGGTGGCCGACCTCATCGATGCGGTGATTGCCGCCGGGGCCGTCGGGATCAATATCGAGGACGGTGCGTCCCCGCCCGAGCTGCTGGTGCGCAAGATCGAAATCGCTCGGCAGATTGCCAGTCGCCGAAATGTGAAGCTGTTCATCAACGCCCGGACCGATGTGTACCTCAAGAGCCTGGTGCCCGCCGAAGATCGCGTGGCAGAGACGCTCAGGCGCGCCGCGTTGTATCAGGCGGCCGGTGCCGATGGTTTGTTCGCGGCTGGCGTCACGGCTGAGTACGAAATCGCTGCGCTGTGCCAGGGCACCACGCTGCCGGTGAACGTGCTCGGGCTCCCCGGACTGCCATCGCCTGATGAGCTGAAAGCGCTCGGCGTAAGCCGTTTGAGCGCGGGTTCCCGCATCGCCGAGTTTCTTTATGGCGCCATGAGCGCACTGGCCAAGAGCTTTCTGGAAACAGGGACACTCGACAGCCGTGATCTGAAGGCCTTCACCTATGGCGAAGTGAACGCCCTGTTGGCACCGTCCGGGAAAGCTTGACCCCATGCCCGACGCCTATCTGCCCGCCACCGAGTTTCTATCGTCCATCGATGAGGACTGGCGCCGCCACATCGCCGCCATCGGCCCTTGCCTGCATCAGCCCCATGCGGCTCGCGATCCTTATGAGTCGCTGGTGCGGGCGATTGCCTACCAGCAACTGCATGCGAAGGCCGGGGATGCGATTGTCGGTCGGTTGCTGACGTTGTTTGGGACGGGCGCGTTCCCGAGGCCTGAACAGATTCTGGCGACCGAGTTCGATCAACTGCGCAGTTGCGGTTTTTCCGCCAGCAAGATCGCGACCATTCAGGGCATTGCCCAAGCGGCGCTGGACGGTGTGGTGCCGGATTACGCCACGGCACTGGCCATGGATGATGAGGCGCTGATCGAGCGGTTGATTACGCTACGTGGGGTTGGGCGCTGGACGGTTGAGATGTTGCTGATTTACAGCCTGGAACGGCCGGATATCTTGCCCGCCGATGATTTCGGGGTGCGTGAGGGATATCGGCGGATGAAGGGGTTGGAGGCGCAGCCCAATCGCAAGCAGATGATTGAGATCGGGTTGGCGTGGAGTCCATACCGGACAGTGGCGTCCTGGTATTTGTGGCGGATGACTGGCAAGTAGACCGCGTTATCGTTCTTCGCGAGCAAGTCGAATCGTCGCACCGCCGCTCCCACAAGGTTCTTTGTGTACGCAACATCTGTGCTCGACGCATAACCTGTGGGAGCGGGCTTGCTCGCGAAGGCGTCAGCACATTCAACACATCATCCAAGGCCAGTCATAACCCCGACTTCAACCGACTAAACGCCCGAATCAAAGCCCGATTGAACGCCTTGCCATTGTCATTCTTGCTATACAACGAAGCCCTCACCTCAGCCGACGGATACGTCCCCGGGTCATTGCGAATCGCCGGATCAATCAAGCCGTCCGCCGCCGTAATCGCGTTGGCGTAGTGGATGGCGTCAGTGATCGGCGCAATCACCTCCGGCGCCATCAGATAATCCATCAACGCCAGCCCCGCTTGCGGGTGCGGCGCATCCTTGGGAATGACCATCGCGTCGAACCAGATCAACGTGCCCTCCTTCGGAATCCGATAACTCAGCGTGAACGGCTTGTTCGCAGCCTCGGCCTGTCCCGCGGCGATGGCCACATTGCCGTTCCACGACATCGCGACGCAGGTGTTGCCATTGGCGAGGTCGCTGATGTTCAGGTCATTGTCGAAGTAGCGGATGTATGGCCGAATCTTCGCCAGTTGCTGTTCAGCCCGTTTCAGGTCATCGAGGTTCTGACGGTTGATGTCCAGCCCCATGTACTTCATGACCGCGGCGAAAACCTCGTTGGGATCGTTGAGCAAACTCACCCCGCAATCGGCAAATTTTGACACCACTGCCGGGTCGAACAGCATCGCCCAACTGTCCCGTGGAGCGTCGGGCAGGCGCTTCTTGATTGCCTCTTCCTGATAGCCGATGCCGGTGGTGCCCCAAGCGTAGATCCCGGCGTAGCGATTACCCGGATCGAACGCCGCCATGTGCTGGCGGAACTCATCACCCACGCCGGCAAAATGCGGCAGCTGTTGCGGATTCAGGGCTTGAATCGCACCGCTCTGGATCGCCCGGGACAAATGCTGGCCGGCGGTCAGCACCAGGTCGTAGCCGCTGCGGCCGGTGAGCAGTTTGGTCTCGACGGTTTCCAGGGAGTCGAAGTGGTCGGCCACCACGTGGATGCCGGTTTTCTTCTCGAAATTGGTCAGAGTGTCCGGGGCCAGGTACTCGCCCCAGATGTACAGATTGACCACCGGTTTGGCGGTGTCGGCGGCCTGCACACACAAGGGTGCAAGCACCAGCAATAACGCGTGAGTCAGTTTGTGCAGGCCCATTTTTCAAACTCCCTTTTTGTTGCAGGCACTGCCTGCGTACTGCGGCATGGTGATGCACGCGACGTTCCCGCCGCCGAGGAGGATTTCCCGGGAGTTTTCGATACCGACGATTTTGTGTTGCGGGAACAGTTCGGCGAGGGTCGCTTGCGCCGCCTGATCATGGCGATCGCCAAACAGCGGCACCACGATCGAGGAATTGCCGGCGTAATAGTTGATATACGACGCGCAGATTTTCGTCCCGGCCTGACGGGTGTGCGTGCTGTCTTGCTGATCCAGGCCTTCGGCTTCCTCGGCGGTCCATTCCAGCACATCCGGTTGCGGCAGCTTGTGCACTTTCAGCTCGCGGCCACGACTGTCGCGGGTGCTGCGCAGAATGTCGTAGGCCTCCTGGTAGATTTCCCATTGCGGATCATCGCGATTATCGGTCCATTGCAGCACCACTTCACCGGGGCGCACGAAGCACGCGAGATCGTCGACATGGCCGTCGGTTTCGTCGAATTTGCAGCCCCGTGGCAGCCAGATGATTTGCTCGGCGCCGAGGTAATCGGTCAATCGTCGGGTGACTTCGTCCTTGCCCAGGTGCTGGTTACGGTTGCGGTTGAGCAGGCATTGTTCGGTGGTGAGAATGCTGCCCTGGCCGTCGCTCTGGATACCGCCCAGTTCGGCAATCAGCGGCGCGCGGTAGCGGTCGAACCGTTCAATTTCGAGGATTTTGCTGGCGATCTGGTCGTCCTTGTCCCATGGGTAATACAAGCCGCCATCGAGGCCGCCGTATGCGTTGAACTCGAAGTCCACGCCGCGCACCTCACCGCTGTCGTCGTTGACCACAAAGCATGGGCCACTGTCCCGGTACCAGGTGTCGTTGCAGGTCATTTCCACCACCCGCACTTGAGGTGGCAATTGGCGGCGAGCGGTGGCGAACTGCGCGGCGGACGCGCACACGGTGACCGGTTCGCTCCGGGAGATGGCGGTGACGATTTGCACCCAGACTTTCTGCGCAGGCTTGGCACCATTGCGCCAGACATCGGTGCGCTCCGGCCAGCCGAGCCAGCAACCGGACTTGGTTTCGAATTCGCCAGGCAAACGGAAACCATCGAGTTTGGGGGTGGAGTCGAGCAAACGTGCCATGGTCAAACCTCATCAGCGGGGATTGGAATAACCACAGGCTACGGTCGCCGACGCCCTCCTCGCCAACGAGGATTATTTCGGAATACTTGAATTCAATTCATCAATCGATCAACTGATCGTTGAACCATTCCAGCATCTGCGCCACTGCCGGGCGCTCCAGCCGCACCCGCTCACACACCAACGCATATTGGCCGAGTGCAGTCATGCTGGAGGTGAACGGCCGGACCAGACGACCACTTTGCAAATCCTCCTGCGCGGTCAAGTTATCGCCCATGGCCACGCCCTGCCCTTGGGCCGCTGCTTCCAGCGCCAAACCGGCGTGGGCGAAATACAGCTGCCGTTCCGGGCGCTGATCACCGGCATGGCTGGTGAGCCACGCGGTCCAGGTCTTGCCGTCCTGATCGTCGTGCAGCAGGCAATGACGCGCCAGATCCTTCGGCGTTTTCAAGGTGCCCTGGTTGAACAGTCCGGGGCTGCACACCGGGAAGAACTGCAACGCCGGCAACGGCCGGACGAAGTACGCGCTGCTGTCCACCGGGCCGGTACCGTAAGTGATCGCCAGGTCGATGTCTTCGCCCGGCGCCGTGGCGTCGATCGGTTGTTCGTAGAGGTGCAAAGTGATGTGCGGATAGCGCGCGTAAAAATCCGTCAGGCGACTCATCAACCACTTTTGCGCCAGCTCGGCAGTGACCGCCAGGCGCAACACCGCCAGCGATGACGGGTCACGCAGCTCATCGCAGGCGTCGCCAATCAGCTCGAAGGCCTGCTGCAAGCTTTGCATCAGGCGCCTGGCGGCCATCGTCGGGCGAATTTTCCGGCCTTCTCGGATGAACAACGTCACGCCCAATTGCTCTTCGAGCTGGCGAATCTGATGGCTGACCGCGCTGTCGGTGACGCACAACTCCGCCGCTGCCCGGCCGAAATGGGCGTGACGGGCGGCGCATTCGAAGGTTCTGAGTGCTGCTAAAGAAGGCAGTCGTCGCATGATCAAGGTCCCGATTTCGAGGCGCCATGCTGACCCGGCGGACAGTAGGCGTCCAGTGGGACCGCGTTATCGTTCATCGCGAGCAAGCTCGGCTCCCACAGGGATTGTTGTCGTATACAAAACCTGTATTCACAGAAGAACCCTGTGGGAGCGAGCTTGCTCCGGGCGGCGTTCCGACGATGAGGCCAGCACATTCACCATTAATCCAACGACCCATCACCCTCCCTTATCCACTATGACTTCCCCAAAACCCGGCGCATGTTGACCGGCGATGCGATTCTCGTACCGGTCGAGGGGCGCTGAAGGTCTAGGCTGTCTTGGGTAAGTTCCAGACCCGTCGGAGGTTCCCATGCAGCTCGAAGGTTCCTGCCATTGCGGCGCAGTGTCGTTCAGTTTGACCAGCGCCCACCCCTACCCGTATCAGCGTTGCTACTGCTCGATCTGCCGCAAGACCCAGGGCGGTGGCGGCTACGCGATCAACCTGGGTGGCGATGCCGGCAGCCTTAAGGTGCGCGGTCGCAAGCACATCGCGATTTATCACGCACGACTCAAGGAGGAAGGCGATAAACGCGCCCACAGCAGCACCGCCGAGCGGCATTTCTGTTCTCTGTGTGGTTCAGGCTTGTGGCTGTTCAGCCCCGAATGGCCGGAGCTGATTCACCCGTTTGCCTCTGCCATCGACACCCCACTGCCGGTGCCACCGGAGCACACGCACTTGATGCTCGGTTCCAAGGCGCCGTGGGTGGCAGTCGAGGCGCATCCTGGGGATCAGCAGTTCGACATTTATCCCGAAGAGTCCATCGCCGAGTGGCATGAGCGCCTGGGTTTGAGCCGCTAAGCCGGTTCACAGTCTTTGACAGTTTCCCGACAAAGCTGTCAAAGATTGCGGGGCGGCAGCCCCCCTAGCATGGGCGCATCCAAACTCCCTCGGGTGCTCCCATGTTTCGCTCGCTATGTCTGTCGTTGACTTCGCTTTGCCTGCTCATTCCCACTGACTCTTTGCGCGCTGAAGACTGGCGCTACACCTTGCGGGCCGGTGCAGCCAGCGTGCCCCGTTACAGCGGCAGTGACGAACGCGTGGTGGCGCCGCTGCTGGGCGGTGAAATCGTCAGCCCTTACGGATTCTTCCTGGACACTGAAAAGGGTCTGGGCTGGGCGTTTGACGAGAACGACTTCGGCCTCAGCGTGCACATCGGCGCCAGTGATGTGCGCAAGGATCGCAAGACCGGGTTCAAAGGTTCGGATGAGCTGAACGGCATGGGCTCGATCAAGTCGCGCCCGGCGCTGGGGCTCGACGGGACTTACCACATGGGGCCGATTATCCTCGGTGCGAGCTTTGAGCATGCGCTGGAAAAAGACGATGACGATCATGACACCGGCTCGGCATGGAACCGCTTGAAACTGAGCATCAGCGCGCCGTTTTATGAAGGTGAACATGGCAAGGTCGTGGGCAGCCTCAATAGCCAGTTTGGTGACAGCAATTACGTGCGCACCTGGTACGGCGTCAGCGATGCCCAAGCGTCGCGCAGTCGGTTCAGGGCTTATGACACCCATGGCGGGCTGGTGAGTCGCGGGGCGGATTTGACTTGGACATTGCCCGTCAATGATCAGTGGAGTGTTTCGACGGTGCTGGCGGTGCAGTATTTGGCGAATGATGCGGCGGACAGTCCGATTGTTGAGCGGCGGATGCAGACATCGCTGGCTGGGCAGGTTGTGTACACCTTTTAAAAGATCGCAGCCTTCGGCAGCTCCTACAGGGTGTACGACATGCCAATGTAGGAGCTGCCGAAGGCTGCGATCTTTTGATCTAATCCAGGTGTGCCCAGGTCATGCGAAACGACGCCCCACCCCACGGCGAGTCCGCCACTTCCACTTGCCCGCCATGGGATTGCGACACCCGCCGCACCAGCGCCAGGCCCAGGCCGAAGCCGCCAGTGCGGCGGTCGCGGCTGGCGTCCAGGCGCGAGAACGGTTCGAAGATTTTCTCCCGCCCGTCCATCGGCACACCCGGCCCGTCGTCGTTGACCCGCACTTCGTAGTGATCACCGGAGCGCACCAATGACACTTCCACCCGCTCATCGGCATAACGAATGGCATTGCGCAGCAGGTTGATCACCGCCCGGGCCATGAAACGCGGCTCGATGCGGACCTCATCGACCTGACACTCGACAATCAGCAATTGCACGCCGGCGGCTTCGGCTTCCAGCGCGACGCTGCCGACCACGCTGTCGAGCCAACTGCTGGCCTGAATGTTTTCCCGAGTGATCACCGTGGCACCGCGCTCGAGGCTGGCATAGGTGAGCAGTTCGGACACCATCTCTTCCAGTTCGCCGAGGTCGGCGTACATGTCAGCAATCAGTTCACGGTTCTGGGTTGGATCGGGTTGCTGCTTGAGCTGGTCAAGCTCGAACGACAGCCGGGCAATCGGCGTACGCAGTTCATGGGACACCGCGTTGGTCAGCTCGCGCTGATTGGCAATCAGGCCTTCGATGCGCGCCGCCATCAGGTTGAAGTGTTCGGCCAGGTCGCGGATGTTCGAGCGCTTGGACAGCTGGATCCGCGACGACAGATCGTTATCGCCAAAACGCTCGGCCGCCAGACGCAGCTTTTCCAGATCGCGCCAGTGCGGCCGTACCCAGAAAAGCAACACGAAACCGATCATCACCGCGATCATCAGATAGGCCGCGGCAATGTAGAACGGCATCAGGCTCGGTTCGGCCGGCAGCTTGATGCTGAGCAGTTGCGAACCGTCGTCAATGCGCGAGATGAACTGCGTGTATTTGTCGCGAATCACCAGCAGGCCCTGGGCCAATTCGGCTTTCTCCTGCTCGGTCAGGGACAATTGATCGGTCTCGACCAGGGTCAGGCCCAAGCCGTAGTGGGGGCGCACCGCTTCCAGTTGTCGCTCCCGGGCCGAACCGTCCAGACCGTGCAACTGCTCGGCCAGCGACCAGGCCTGGCCACGCACCGCCTCTCGGTTGTAGCTCTGCATCTGACCGTCGAGCAGCGCATCGAACGTGCGCTCGACGGTTTGCAGCCCCAGCACCAGGCCCACCGTCATCACCAGAAACAACCCCAAAAATAACCGCAGCATTTACAACTCCCACGCAAACGGATTGAACAGGTAACCCTTGCCCCAGACGGTCTTGATGCACACCGGTTCTCGAGGGTTGTCCTTGAGCTTGCCTCGGAGCTTGCTGATGTAGACGTCAACGCTGCGGTTGAGACCGTCGAAGGCAATACCGCGCATGCGGTTGAGGATGTCGTCGCGGGACAGAATCTTGCCGGCGGCGCTGGCCAGCAACCACAGCAGTTCGAACTCCATGGTGGTGAGTTCGATGCCCTCACCCGCCAGCCGCACTTCCCGGCAGCTACGGTCGATGCTCAGATGGCCGAATTCCAGCGCGCTGCACACGCCACTGTCTGGCGTCTGGCGGCGTTGCAAGGCGCGTAACCGGGCCAGCAGAACCGGCGGTTTGATCGGTTTGATCACGTAGTCATCGGCGCCGGACTCCAGCCCGAGAATGTGATCAAGGTCATCTTCCTTGGCGGTAAGAATGACAATCGGCGTGTCGGATACGCTGCGGATCTCGCGGCACACGTGCAGACCGCTCTGGCCCGGCAGCATCAGGTCGAGCACGACGACTTTCGGTTTGAATTCGAGGAACGCGGCCAATGCGAGGTCGCCGCGGTGCACCTGCCGGACCTCAAAGCCATGTTGCGACAGGAAATGCGCGATCAGCCCGGCGAGCTTTTCGTCGTCTTCCACCAGCAGTACTTTGCCAAAACCCAGGTTATCCATAACGCCCGTCTGCCAACCCTTGTGTGAAGTGGCCGGCATTATGGCGCCAATCGGTGACCGGACGGTTATCGCAGGCAGCAAAAACCGGCCTCGGAGGCCGGTTTTCGGAGATGTTTCATTCTTTTAAGAGTTTTTAACAATTCAGACGTAAAAGATCGCAGCCTCGTTTCACTCGACAGCTCCTACAGGAAATGCACTCCAATGTAGGAGCTGTCGAGTGAAACGAGGCTGCGATCTTTTGATCTTCACGCCGCGGTTGGCACACCGCTGTGGAAACGAAACTCCACATCCGGCGACTCGATCAGCTCCTGCTCGGCGGCGCGGACCTTGTCGATCACCTGGGCGATGTCCTTGGCATCACCGTACTGGTAGGCCAGTTTCAGGTAACCCTGGAAATGCCGGGCCTCGCTTTTCAGCAGGCCAAAGTAGAACTTGCCCAGCTCTTCGTCCAGATGCGGCACCAGCGCTTCAAAACGCTCGCAGCTACGAGCTTCGATAAACGCGCCGACCACCAGGGTGTCCACCAGCTTGACCGGCTCGTGGCTGCGCACCACTTTGCGCAGGCCCGAAGCGTAGCGCCCGGCAGACAGCTGACGCAGCTCGATCTTGCGCTTTTTCATCAGGCGCATGACCTGTTCGTGGTGCACCAGTTCTTCCCGGGCCAGACGCGACATCAGGTTGATCAGATCGACGTGGGAGTGATACTTGGCGATCAGGCTCAACGCGGTACTGGCGGCCTTGAATTCACAGTTTTTGTGATCGATCAGCAGGGTTTCCTGATCAGCCAGCGCGGCCTGAACCCAGCCATCGGGGGTGCGGCAGCCGAGGAACTCGTGAATTTCGGGAAGGATCATGGGGCTCACGGATAAGAGGTTCAAAATCGAAGGGCGCCGATTATACCGGCCTGCCGGCAGACCACCAGTCGCGACCGTTGATATACATCAAGTCCCGAATGGCCGGGCAGCAACTATAGTTGTCCAACGCAGTATTTTTTACTTCATGGAGATCCCGATCATGCAAGCCATTCGCAGCATTCTGGTGGTCCTCGAACCTGAACACTCGGAAAGCCTGGCGCTCAAACGGGCCAAGCTGATTGCCGGCGTGACCCAGGCTCATCTGCATCTGCTGGTCTGCGACCGCAAGCATGACCACAGCGGCATGTTGGGTGTGCTCAAGGCCGCGCTGATCGAGGACGGCTACAGCGTCACCACCGAGCAGGCCTGGAACGAAAGCCTGCACGAAACCATTGTCGATGTGCAGCAAGCTGAAGGCTGCGGACTGGTGGTCAAGCAGCATTACCCCGACAGTCCGCTGAAAAAAGCCCTGCTGACCCCGGCGGACTGGAAACTGCTGCGTTACTGCCCGACGCCGGTGCTGCTGGTCAAAACCTCGAAACCCTGGACTGGCGGCGTCATTCTGGCGGCGATCGACGTCGGTAGTACCGATGGTGAACACCGCACCTTGCACTCTTGCATTGTCGATCACGGTTACGACATCGCCAGCCTGGCCAAGGCCCATTTGCACGTGGTCAGCGCCCATCCGTCGCCGATGCTGTCGGCGGCCGACCCGACGTTGCAGCTCAGCGAAACCATCGAGGCGCGCTATCGCGAACAGTGCAAGGCGTTTCAGGCCGAGTTCGATATCGATGACGAGCACCTGCATATCGAGGAAGGTCCGGCGGATGTGTTGATTCCGTTCATGGTTCACAAGCTGCAGGTGGCGGTGACGGTGATTGGCACTGTCGCACGGTCGGGGTTGTCAGGGGCGTTGATCGGGAATACGGCGGAAGTGGTACTGGATGCGGTGGAGAGCGATGTGCTGGTGCTGAAGCCGGATACGATCATGGATCATCTGGAGGAGATCGTGACCCAGCATTAAGCAAGATCAAAAGATCGCAGCCTTCGGCAGCTCCTACATGAATCGCATCCCTCTGTAGATACTCTGTTCACGGTCAAGCTTTCGCGAGATGTTTTTCGCTAAAAAGCTTGGCCGTATTAAATTCTTCTCCGGAGCGCATGCATGCCCATAACCCGGTTAGGTATTTGCGCATGA
>NZ_SOPU01000023.1:288498-391615 GCF_004402115.1 Pseudomonas sp. F01002
ACATCGCTGCGCGCAAGTAAGCATTACCGCATTTGGACATTCGCCCTGGTCGGTTCACGCTGGTGCCTGACTGGGTCAACCTGACATCCAGGCCTGCATAGCGGCTTACCTGCGCCGATTTAAGCGTTACCGGAAGGGTCGTCAGCTCAGCCAGTGCGGCGATGGCTGAGGCTTCTCCAACGCCGGAGGCCGCCATCATGCAGCGAAACTGCAAACTCAGATCCGGGCATTTGGCGATGGCATCACGTGCGGCTTTCTTCAAGCGATCAATCCGTGTGTCCAGCCCTGCAATCGCCTCTTTCTCATCCTCGATCAGCAGCTCCACACTCGTTTCTGTCGCTTGTAGCGCGTGTAATTCGTTTTTGGCTCGTGTTCGATGACCAATCAGCCGATTGATATGACGGCCAATCGCACGCAGCGTCATTTGATCGGCAGTAGGCGGAACCCAAAGCCTGGGAGTCATGCGCTCGCCATATTCAGCCAGCAATTGAGCGTCTATCTGGTCAGTTTTGCTGTTTTGCAGCATCAATTTTGCAAAATTGTGGAAGCTTTTGGGGTTGATCACCGAGACCGGCAGGCAGGCGGCGTGCAACTCCAATGCAAGATCCAGGTAGTAAATGCCGGTGGCCTCCATGACCACGCTCAGCGGTTTGAGACCCAACATTTTTGTCACGGCAGCCTTACGTCCTTTGGGCGTGTGCTGAATATCCCACTGGCCTGATGTTCTACCGCTCTGCCGCCATCCCATGACAGACGTGCGCGCACCAATGTCTATGCCGACATGAGTATTCATGCTTTTCACTTCCCTGACTTTCGGTAAGATTGCTCCTGGTTCCCCCGACCTCGAACTTCATGCCACTGCAACCTTGTAATGCGAAGTCCGACTTGTCGGCTTCTCGATACTCTTCGTGGTGGGCAATGAGGCGGGGGGGCCTCTCTACAGACAAGGTCAGGAGCAAATCCTGCCTTCAGGAGCGATCGGCCTCCCCCAGAAACGCACTTGCTGTTGTATGAATCCTTGAGCGTAACCTCTCTCGTTGGAATCAAGGTCAACATACAAGGAGCTGCCGAAGGCTGCGATCTTTGACTTTAAAAATCAGCCGCCGAAGGCATCCCTGAGAAAGCCAGGCGCAATGTAGCGCTGGTAATGCGCCTCGGAGAGTAAAAAGAACTCCCGATCAATGGCGTCTCGCAGTTCCGGCAGGTTCCAGTCGCGAAACTCTGGCATCAGCACCATTCCATACGCTTCAAGGTTGTTGATGACCCGCGCGCCCCGGGCGATCAACTGATAGGCCCAGCAATATTCCGACTGATGCGGCACAAAGCGGATCTTGCGCTGCTCCAGCTGCAGTCGAAGACGCTGTGGATCGAAAACTTCAAGCTTGCTGGCCATCACCTGGGACAGCAGCAGCTCAAGACGCAGCCACACCGCGCGCTTTTCCTCATCGTTGTAACCATTCCAGTTGATCACTTCATGGTGGAAACGCTTGCAGCCACGGCACACCAAATCACCGTAAACAGTGGAGCAGAGGCCGACGCAGGGGGTCTTGATGGTCTGATTGGGCATAGGTTGGGAGAGCACGGGAAAGCAGAAAAGGTCGGCATGTTAGCCCTTTGTCTAACATTGATCACCCCTCAATCTTGAGGGTCTAACTTACCTTTAATTTTTTTTTGCCGTAGAATCAGCCAGCCTTTTAAGGCGCCAATGTCCGTTAGAAGCTGTTTTCAAAGCGTCACGAGCACAGTCGTTCCTTCAGAGCGGTGTTGGCGAAGGGTTTTTCCAGCGGGGAAAAGCCCAACGCCAACCCTCATCAGCTCCCCGTTCTGCAGGCGTAAAACTTTGAAAGCAGCTTCTGTAAGGAATTGTCGGTAATTCTGGCTAAGTGGCCCACAACGCCACGCAGCGCATGAGTACGGCAATTTCGGGATGAGCGTCCCGGACACCCATTTGGGACCACTGATGAGGGTAATAACTGTGCTTGAAGCCTACCGCAAACATATCGAAGAGCGTGCAGCACTGGGTATCGTTCCCCAGCCGCTTAACGCCGAACAAACTGCAGGCCTGGTCGAGCTGCTGAAAAATCCCCCGGCTGGCGAAGAAGCCTTCCTCGTTGACCTGATCACCAATCGCATTCCGCCAGGTGTGGACGAAGCAGCCTATGTAAAGGCCGGTTTCCTCTCTGCCCTCGCTAAAGGCGAAGCAAAATCCCCTCTGATCGACAAGAAACGCGCTGTTGAACTGCTCGGCACCATGCAGGGCGGCTACAACATCGTGACTCTGGTTAATCTGCTGGACGACGCCGAACTGGCGCCAGTCGCTGCCGAAGAACTCAAGCACACCCTGCTGATGTTCGACGCTTTCCACGACGTCGCTGAAAAAGCCAAGAACGGCAACGTTCACGCCAAAGGCGTGCTGCAATCCTGGGCTGACGGCGAGTGGTTCAAAAACCGCCCTGTCCTGGCCGACAAGATCAGCCTGCGCGTGTTCAAGGTCACCGGCGAAACCAACACCGACGACCTGTCCCCTGCTCCGGACGCCTGGTCCCGCCCGGACATCCCGCTGCACGCCCTCGCCATGCTGAAAATGGCCCGTGAAGGCATCGTGCCTGACGCCCAGGGCGTCACCGGTCCGATGAAGCAGATCGAAGAGATGCGCGGTCAAGGCTTCCCGATCGCCTACGTCGGCGACGTGGTCGGTACCGGTTCTTCGCGTAAATCCGCCACCAACTCGGTGCTGTGGTTCTTCGGCGACGACGTTCCGTTCATCCCGAACAAGCGTGCTGGCGGTTTCTGCTTCGGCAACAAGATCGCTCCAATCTTCTACAACACCATGGAAGATGCTGGCGCACTGCCAATCGAATTCGACGTCACCAACATGCACATGGGCGACGTGATCGACCTGTACCCGCATGCTGGCAAAGTCTGCAAACACGGCACTGACGAAGTCCTGACCACCTTCGAAATGAAGACCCCGGTGCTGTTGGACGAAGTTCGTGCTGGCGGCCGTATCCCGCTGATCATCGGCCGCGGCCTGACCGATAAGGCCCGTGCCGAATTGGGCCTGGGCCCTACCGATCTGTTCAAACTGCCTGAAGCACCTGTCGACACCGGCAAGGGCTTCACCCTGGCGCAGAAAATGGTCGGCAAGGCTTGTGGCCTGCCAGAAGGCAAAGGCGTTCGTCCAGGTACTTACTGCGAACCGAAAATGACCACCGTCGGCTCTCAGGACACCACCGGTCCGATGACCCGTGACGAACTGAAAGACCTGGCGTGCCTGGGCTTCTCGACCGATCTGGTGATGCAGTCCTTCTGCCACACCGCGGCTTACCCTAAGCCGATCGACGTGACCACCCACCACACCCTGCCAGACTTCATCATGACCCGCGGCGGCGTTTCCCTGCGTCCGGGCGACGGCATCATCCACAGCTGGCTGAACCGTATGCTGCTGCCGGACACCGTCGGTACCGGTGGTGACTCGCACACCCGTTTCCCGATGGGCATTTCGTTCCCGGCCGGTTCCGGTCTGGTAGCGTTCGCTGCGGCCACTGGCGTTATGCCGCTGGACATGCCGGAATCGATCCTTGTGCGCTTCAAAGGCAAAATGCAACCGGGCGTCACCCTGCGTGACCTGGTTCACGCCATTCCTTACTTCGCGATTCAGGCTGGCCTGCTGACCGTCGAGAAGAAAGGCAAGAAGAACGCCTTCTCCGGCCGCATCCTGGAAATCGAAGGCCTGGACAACCTGAGCATCGAGCAAGCTTTCGAGCTGTCCGACGCCTCGGCTGAACGTTCGGCTGCCGGTTGCACCATCAAGCTGTCGAAAGAGTCGATCACCGAGTACCTGAGCTCCAACGTCACCCTGCTGCGCTGGATGATCGGCGAAGGCTACGGCGATGCACGTACCCTGGAACGTCGTGCTCAAGCGATGGAAGCCTGGATCGCCAACCCTGAGTTGATGGTTGCCGATGCTGACGCCGAATACGCTGAAATCATCGAAATCGACCTGGCCGACATCAAAGAGCCTGTGCTCTGCGCGCCAAACGATCCGGACGACGCCCGTCTGCTGTCCAGCGTTGCTGGCGAGAAGATCGACGAAGTATTCATCGGTTCGTGCATGACCAACATCGGTCACTTCCGCGCTGCCGGCAAGTTGCTGGAACAAGTCAAAGGTCAGCTTCCAACCCGTCTGTGGCTGTCGCCGCCGACCAAAATGGACGCTCACCAGCTGACCGAAGAAGGCTACTACGGCATCTACGGCAAGGCCGGCGCTCGCATGGAAATGCCGGGCTGCTCGCTGTGCATGGGTAACCAGGCACGTGTAGAGCCGAACTCGACTGTTGTGTCGACGTCGACCCGTAACTTCCCGAACCGTCTGGGTGACGGCGCGAACGTCTACCTGGCTTCGGCCGAGCTGGCGTCTGTTGCTTCCATCCTGGGTCGCCTGCCGACCGTCGAGGAGTACATGGAATACGCTGGCAAGATCGACAGCATGGCGGCCGATGTTTACCGCTACCTGTCCTTCGACCAGATCGCCGAGTTCCGTGAAGCTGCTGCGAACGCCAACATCCCGGTCGTTCAAGCCTAACGCTGCAACGCAATAAAAAACGCCGCCCATCGTGAGATGAGCGGCGTTTTTTTATGCCTGTATGAAGATCAAATGTCGGATCGCCGCACCGCCGCTCCCACAGGTTATGCGGACGACTTGAGTGCTTGTTGCACGGCACCGTCGACGCTCAAGCCGCTGAGAATCACCTGCTCCAGTTCCTGCGTCGGTAACAGCGCAAGAACCGCTTTGGCCTCGTGCTTGAGCCGTGCCAGGATCAACAACTTATCCAGCGCCCGCACTTGCATAAAAAACGCTTCCAGCGCCTCGATGCTGGTGCCATCGAGGTTTGGAGACTCCTCCAGACTGAGAATGATCGTATGAATCGGTGGCGATGCATGCCGGGCCAGGCGCAATGCACCGCCCAGAATGCGCTCCACGTTTGCAAAAAACAGCGCCTCGCTCGGCCTGACGATCAACACTCCGGGGATCTCACTGGCCTGGGGATGGCGTTGCACGTCGACAAAATCATGGCCACCGCCCATTTGGCCCAGCACCTGAATATCCGCCGATGACATCTGTTTCAACATCAGCACCACGCTGATCACCACCGCCACCAACAAGCCGTCCAACACACCCAGCACCAGCACCGCCGCCACCGCGCAAATCACCAGTAGCCGATCGCGACGCCAGACGAAATACCGGCCCAATGGCTGCAGGCTCAAGCCGCGTGCCAATGCATGAATGACGATGGCCGCCAGTACCGGCTCGGGGGTCAGGGCAATCCAGGGCAACACCGTCAAGACGATGAGCAACACCACCCCCGCTGCTACCGCGCCCGCCAGACGCGATCCAGCACCAGCCGCCTCATTGGCCGACGTCGCAGAGTAACCGGCGCCCGCCGGCATGCCATGGAACAGGCCCGACAGCAAATTGGCTGCACCGAGTGCCAGCAGATCGCGGTTCGAGGACACACGGTCGCCGTGCTTGAGCGCAAACGAGGTGATCGATCCGTAAGACTCGGCGTACAGAATCATCACCATGGCAAACGCCAATTCGCCCAGGCGCAGCCAGTCGGTAAACGGCAGCACAGGAAGGCGCGGCACCTCCAGGCTCAAGTCGATCACGCCAATCAGTTTCACCCCATAAGCGGGCAAGTTCAGCCATTGACCGGCCGCGATGCCAAGCGCCACCACCAGTAAACCTCCTGGCAAACGCCTGACCCGCGTGCACAGCCACAGCACCAGCAAGGACACGGCCGCCACGAGCGCGCCGACCCGGTTCCACTGCGGCAACTGCTCAAGCAGTTGCGCCAGGAAACGGATCAGGTTGCCATTGCTCAAGTGCACGTCAACGATGCTCGCTACTTGCTTGAGGATGATCGTCACTGCCAGACCGAAGGCAAAGCCTCGCAGCACCGGTTTGGCAATAAAAGACGTCACGCTGCCGAGTTTGAACAACCCGGCCAGCAGGAAAAACCCACCCGTCACCAGCACCAGACCGATCGCCAGCGTCATGCGCAGGCCCGAGTCACCATTGGCCAAAGTGGCTGTGGCGGCGGCTAGTACCGCCGCCGAAGACGACGTCGCAGAAACGATGGCAAAACGGCTGGTGCCGAACAGCCCGTAACACAGCAGACCGGCAAATAACGCAATCACGCCGGCCTGGGGCGGTAACGCGGCGATACTTGAATAGGCGACCGCCTCGGGTAACAACAAACCGGCGATCGACAACCCGGCCAACACATCCAGCCAACGGTTGGGCCTATCGGCACGGGGTTGCGCCGATGCGCCGTGAGCCTGAGCCATGAAGCGTCTCCAGAGAAAAATAGACTGGCCGGGAAAAGTCCTCGGCAAACGCTCTATGACGAGTTTATGCAACCTCAAGCTTAATCGCTAAGCGCACGGAATGTCGGCTCTGGGTCAGGTGTTGAGCATTTTCAACGCAATAAAAAACGCCGCCCATCGTGATGATGAGCGGCGTTTTTTTATGCCTGAGCAAATGTGGGACTCACTGTTTTGCTTACCCGAGGACCGCGCGGCCCCAATCGCGAGCAAGCTCGCTCCCACACGGACCGCGCAGAAATTGTGGGAGCGAGCTTGCTCCGGGCGGCGTTCCGACGATAGCGGACTCACAGCCCCCACAGAAACATCAGTGGTGATTCAAACTCAGGCAGTCAGCGAGTAGATCAACGCCGAAATTGCCACCAGGCCCACCGCCGTAACGAAGACGTTGGAAGCCTGACCGCGATAACGCGCCATGGCCGGAACCTTGCGGATCGCGTACATCGGCATCAGGAACAGGATCGCGGCGATGATCGGGCCACCGAGGGTTTCGATCATCCCGAGAATGCTCGGGTTCAGCGTGGCAACGATCCAGCAGACCACCAGCATGAAGGCGGCAGTCATGCGATCCAGAGTCTTCGGTGCCGGGCGCTTGCCACTCTTCACGATCAGACCTTTAAGACCTTCGCTGGCGCCGATGTAATGACCCAGGAACGATTTGGAAATGGCCACGAACGCAATCAACGGCGCCGCGAAGGCGATGGTCGGGTTGCTGAAGTGATTGGCCAGGTACGACAGGATCGACAGGTTCTGCGCCTTGGCTTCAGCCAATTGCGCTGGCGACAGGGTCAGCACGCAACTGAACACGAAGAACAGCACCATCACTACCATCAAGGCGTGGGCGCGGGACAGGATCTGCGAGCTGCGCTCTTCGGCGTGATCACCGTAACGACGCTTCTGGTCCACCGCGAACGCCGAGATGATCGGCGAATGGTTAAACGAGAACACCATCACCGGAATCGCCAGCCACAGCGTGTGCAGCAGTGCCGACGGTTCTGGCAGCGTCGACGCGGTGGCGAGAATGCCGCCGTTCCAGTGGGGAATCAGGAACACCGCGAGGAACAGCAACGCAACAATGAACGGATAAACCATCAGGCTCATGGCCTTGACGATCGCCTGCTCGCCGCAACGAACCACCGCCAACAAGCCGAGGATCAGCACCAACGACAGCACGGCGCGCGGTGGCGGCATGATGTGCAGTTGATGCTCGAGAAAACTGCCCACGGTGTTGCTCAGGGCCACACTGTAGATCAACAGGATCGGGAAGATCGCGAAGAAGTACAGCAAGGTGATCAGCGCACCAGCCTTGATCCCGAAGTGCTCTTCCACGACTTCAGTGATGTCCGCGCCTTCGCGTCCGGACAACACAAAACGTGTCAGGCCACGGTGTGCGTAAAACGTCATGGGGAACGCCAACACCGCCAGGACCAGCAACGGCCAGAAGCCGCCCAGACCCGCGTTGATCGGCAAAAACAGCGTGCCAGCCCCAATGGCCGTGCCAAACAGGCCCAGCATCCAGGTGGTGTCATGGCGATTCCAGCTCTCAAGCGTCGCTGGTGCCGCCGATACATAGCGTTCGTCGACGCTATTGGCCTGATCATTCATCCGGTGGGATCTCCGCATTCCGGTCAGTTGCTACCCGGTCAGGACGAGTCGGAAAAATCCGACAGGCAGCGCCCTGGCCGAAACAGGGGCGCGATTGTCCGGGATTAATGAGCAGAAGCAAAGACTTAGCTGAGGAGTGGTTGTGCGGATCAGATCCATTGGCATCCTTTATTAAATAGATGTTTTAAAAAATCTATTTAATAAAGGATTACCGTCATGTAATTTCGATCGTGACTGCTGACCGGCAGCCCTTACTTGAGGAGCCCTCTCATGCCACTCGTTCGCGTCGACATCAAAAAGCATCAAGACCCGACTTATGCCAAACGTGTCGGGCAATTGATCTACGCCGCCATGCACAGCGCCATTGGCGTGCCGGAGAACGATAACTTCCAGATTCTTGCCGAGCACGATGAACAGCATTTCATCTTTGATCCCGGCTACCTGGGCATCAATCGCACCGACAATCTGGTGGTGATTCAGATCACCCTGAGCGAAGGCCGCACCATCGAGCAGAAAAAACTCCTCTACAAAACCATTGCCGAGAGCCTTAACGCAGAACTGGCGGTGCGCCTGGAAGATGTATTCATCAATCTGGTGGAGGTCAAGAAAGAGAACTGGTCGTTTGGCAACGGCATTGCTCAATACGCCAGCTGATTTCTACCTTTTATATACCTGTGAGCCGCCAATGCCTCGAGTCTCCCGCAAACAAGCCGAACTCAACCGCGAGATCATCGTCGAGGCCGCCACGCGTCTGTTTCGCGAACGCGGCCTGCACGGGATCAGTGTCGTCGACGTGATGGGCGCGGCCGGCCTCACCCATGGCGGGTTCTATGGTCACTTCGAATCCAAGGAAGCGCTGGCGCAAGAGGCGTGCAGCCGGGCGTTCACCCAATCCATGGAACGCTGGAAGCAGAAAATAGAGGATAACGACGACAGCCTCTCGGCCCGCGAGAGCATCATCGCGCCCTACCTGTCGGCGGCCAATCGCGATAATCCGGGCGAAAGCTGCCCGGTGACCGCGTTTGCCGGCGACATGTGCCATGAAACCGCTGAAAGTGGATTGCACCAGACCTACACCCAAGGGCTGGAGGCATTGTTGCAGATGCTGGCACCGCTGATGGGCGCGGATCGGCCCGAAACCAATCGGCAACAAGCGTTGGTGGACTATTCGCTGATGGTCGGCGCCCTGACCCTGGCCCGTGCAACCCGGGGTGACGCCTTGTCCGATGAAATTCTCGACGCAGCCCGGACATTTCTCACCTCGGACACGGCCGTTGACACACCCACGACGCCGACAGCATGATCGGCCTCATGAATATTCCTGCGCTGAACCTCACCCGCACCACCACGACCGCTTCCGGCGGGTCGTGCGGTGGCTGGCTGAGATAAACACAGCGCAGTGAACCCAAGGCCCCGCCAGCAATGGACGGGGCCTTGTCGTTTCTCCCGTCCGTTCGGCACTTTTCGTACGACACCCAAGGAGAAACACCCATGTCATCAGCGCTGTTGATCATCGATATGCAGGTCGGCCTGTTCCACGGCCCGGAAAAACCCTACGACGGTGAACGGATACTGGCGAACGTCCAGCAACTCATTCGTCAGGCCAGGGAGCGTAACGTGCCGATCTTCGCGGTGCGCCATACCGGCCCTCAAGGTTCGCCCATCGAAGTCGGTAGCCCCTTCTGGCAGCTATTGCCCGCACTGGATCTGGATGCCAGCACCGACACCCTGTTCGACAAAACCCGACCCAATGCCTTTTACGCCACCGCGCTGGCGGAGCAACTGCGGGCTAGCGGCATCAATGAGGTGTTCATCGCCGGCATGAAAACCCAATATTGCATCGACAGCACCTGCCGGGCGGCGGCCGAGTTGGGGTTCAAACCCATACTCGTGGCCGATGCGCATACCTGCATGGACACACCGGCGCTGCCGGCCCGGTCGATCATCGAACACCATAACGCGACGTTGAACGGTGCCTTCGCAAAGGTGTTGAACACCGTGGATGTGTAAGCGCTACGGAACGCTCCTACACTGAGGTCGCAGGCCATAAGCCTGCTATCTTTGGTAAATGCCAAACCGTTGCGCAATCAGCAATTTGAAGCAACGTTTTGAAGCAACTTTCGAGCCCCGACTTTCCGATGCGCACAGGAGCCCAGCATGCCCGCCACCGTTCTGGTACTGGTTGAAACCATCAATGATTACCTGCCGATTCTCGAACATCAGGGTTTTCACCTGATTCTGGCGCCCACGCCTGCCGAGCGCGCCGATGCCATTAAACGCCATGGCGCGCAGATCGATGCGGTGCTGACCCGCGGCCCATTGGGCCTGTACGCCGACGAAATCGCCGCCCTGCACAATCTCAAGATCATCTGCGTGATCGGCGCCGGCTACGAACACGTCGACCTGCAAGCCGCCGCCAACCGGGGCATAACGGTCACCAATGGCGCCGGAGTCAATGCCTCTTCAGTCGCCGACCATGCCATGGCGATGCTGCTGTCTCTGGTACGTGACATTCCCCGTTGCGACGCCGCTGTGCGCCGGGGTGAGTGGCCGAAAATCATGCGCCCGTCCCTGGCCGGCAAGCGCCTGGGCATCCTGGGCCTCGGTGCGGTCGGCATGGCCATCGCCAAACGCGCCGCCCACGGCTTCGACATGACGGTCAGTTACCACAACCGCCAGCATCGCAGCGATGTGCCGTACAGCTTCTGCTCGACGCCGACGGAGCTGGCACGGAAATCAGACTTTTTGATCGTCGCCACCCCTGGCGGACTGGGCACCAAACACCTGATCAACCGACAAGTACTCGACGCCTTGGGCCCCCAGGGGTTCATCGTCAACATCGCCCGAGCCAGCGTGATTGTCACCGCAGACCTGATCAGCGCGCTTGAGCAGCGCAGGATTGCCGGCGCTGCGCTGGACGTCTTCGATACAGAACCCCAAGTACCCAATGCCTTCAAGGCGTTGGCCAATGTGGTCCTCACCCCGCATGTCGCCGGTTTGTCCCCGGAAGCCACTCAAGGCACCGTGGAGCTGGTAGGTCGCAATCTGGTGGCGTTCTTCACCGGTAATCCGGTATTGACCCCGATTGCCCTGCCATCGACGACGAGCATGATCTGACCACCATTCAAACAGGTGTATCAAAAACAATGATTGCCCGGCAACACGCTCACCTATAAGGGCGTTTCGTGGTTGTGGGTGTCGGGTGTGCGCATTAGATTAGCCAATAGTCTCAGGCCTCCAGAATAAGCAGAAGGGATAAGCATGACGCTTACTGACCAGTCCACCCGTATCCGCACCGGCGAAGAACTCGATGCCAGCCTGATCGATCCGTACCTCAAGGCCCACATTCCGGGCCTGAGTGGTTTGCCGCAGATCAGCCAGTTTCCGGGCGGTGCGTCGAACCTCACCTACTTGCTGGAATACCCCGAACAGGAGTTCGTCCTGCGTCGCCCGCCCTTTGGCCATAAAGCCAAGTCCGCCCACGACATGGGCCGCGAATTTCGCATCCTCAATCAGCTCCGTGACGGTTTTCCGTACTGCCCCAAAGCCTACGTGATCTGCACCGACGAATCAGTGATCGGCGCCGAGTTCTATGTGATGGAGCGGGTCAAGGGGATCATCCTGCGCTCCGAACTGCCGCCGGAACTGGGTCTGGATTCGGCGAAAACCGAAGCGCTGTGCAAGAGCTTCATCGACAAATTCGTTGAGCTGCACCGGGTCGACTACAACGCCTATGGTTTGGGCGACCTCGGCAAACCCGAAGGCTATGTCGCGCGGCAGATCAAAGGCTGGAGCGATCGCTACGAGAAAGCACTGACCCCGGACGCGCCGAAGTGGGAGGCGGTCAAAGCCTGGCTCAACGACAAGATGCCGGCCGATCACCCGACCTCCAGCATCGTCCACAACGATTACCGCTTCGACAACGTGATCCTCGACCCGAACAACCCGATGGACATCATCGGCGTGCTCGACTGGGAACTGACCACCCTCGGCGACCCGCTGATGGACCTGGGCAACACCCTCGCCTACTGGATCGAAGCCGACGACCCGGCTCCGGTGCAACTGATGCGCCGCCAACCGAGCCACGCGCCGGGCATGCTGACCCGCCGCGAGTTCGTCGACTACTACGCCGAGCGCTCAGGCATTCAGATCGACAACTTCGACTTCTACTACACCTACGGCCTGTTCCGCCTGGCCGGCATCGTGCAGCAGATCTACTACCGCTTCTTCCATGGTCAGACCCAGGACAAACGCTTCGCGCAGTTCATTCACATGAACAAACTGCTGGAGCAGATGAGCCTGCAAGTCATTTCGAAATCCAGCCTCTGATCACGCCACTGGCCCCAATAACAAGGAAAAACCATGTCCAAGACTCAGTTGTTCGACCTCGACGGTAAAATCGCATTCGTGTCTGGCGCCAGCCGTGGTATCGGTGAAGCTATCGCCAAACTGCTGGCCCAGCAAGGCGCCCATGTCATCGTCTCGAGCCGCAAACTCGACGGCTGCCAGCACGTGGCTGACGCGATCATCGCCGCCGGCGGCAAAGCCACTGCCGTTGCTTGTCACATCGGTGAAATGGAACAGATCAGCCAGGTCTTCGCCGGTATCCGCGAACAGTTCGGGCGCCTGGACATCCTGGTCAATAACGCGGCGACCAACCCACAGTTCTGCAACGTACTGGACACCGACCTCAGCGCTTTCCAGAAAACCGTCGACGTGAACATCCGCGGCTACTTCTTCATGTCGGTGGAAGCCGGCAAGCTGATGCGCGAAAACGGCGGCGGCAGCATCATCAACGTCGCCTCGATCAACGGCATCTCGCCGGGGATCTTCCAGGGCATCTACTCCGTGACCAAAGCGGCGGTCATCAACATGACCAAAGTGTTCGCCAAGGAATGCGCGCAGTTCGGCATCCGCTGCAACGCCCTGCTGCCGGGCTTGACCGACACTAAATTTGCTTCGGCGCTGGTGAAAAATGAGGCTATTTTGAACACCGCGTTGCAACAGATTCCGCTCAAGCGTGTGGCGGATCCGAGTGAAATGGCGGGAGCGGTGTTGTATCTGGCCAGTGATGCGTCGAGTTACACCACCGGGGTTTCGTTGAATGTGGATGGTGGGTTCTTGTCCTGATCCGATTTACCGGATGAACAAAAGGCAGCCTTAGGGCTGCCTTCTTTTTTTGCCCACGCGAAAGAATATTAATTCCACCATTTGCAAATAAGGAATTTTTATTCCATTAATACCCCCTCCTGAAAACAAAATCCCAAAAGGACCCCGGCTATGCGTGAACTCGGTATCGGACTCATCGGCACAGGTTTCATGGGCCGCGCCCATGCCTTGGCGTTTCGCAACGTCAGTGCGGTTTTCGAACTGCCCCTCAAGCTCAAACTCGCCGCCCTGGCCGACGCCGATCCGCAGCGTGCCCGCCACTGCGCCGATGCCTGGGGTTTCGACACCGCTCATAGCGACTGGCAACAACTGATCGATGCCCCCCAGGTCAATTTGATCGCCATCACCACGCCCAATCACCTGCACTACCCCATGGCCATGGCCGCCCTCGCCGCCGGCAAGCCGGTGTATTGCGAAAAGCCGTTGGCGGTGAATCTGGAACAGGCCGACGCCATGCGTCTGGCGGCGAAAGCTGCGGGTGTGGTGACGCGGGTGGGTTACAACTATCAGCACAACCCGATGATCGTGCTCGCCCGGCAGCTGATTGAAAACGGCGACTTGGGTCAGATCATCAGTTTCCAGGGTGAATTCAGCGAAGACTTCATGGCCGATCCCGCGTCACCCTGGTCGTGGCGTTGCGATGCCGATCATGCCGGCGGTGCACTGGCCGATCTGGGCAGTCACTTGTTGGCCATGGCCCGCTATCTGGTGGGCGATGTCGAGGCAGTGAGCGCCGACACCCAGACCGTGCACCGGCAACGTCCCGCCACGGCTGGCAGCCCGGAACAACGCAGAGTCGCGGTCGACGATCAGGTCCACGCCTTGTTGCGGTTTGCGAATGGCGCCCGGGGCACGTTCAGCAGCAGCTGGCTCAAGCACGGCTATAAGAATCACCTGAGTTTTGAAATCAGCGGCACCCGAGGGACTTTGGCATTCGATCAGGAACGCCTGAATGAACTGCGACTGTTTCGTGCCGGTCAGGACGGTTTCCAGCGCTTGCTGGCAGGGCCGAATCTGCCGGGCTATGCGGCGTTCAGTCCGGCGGCAGGGCATCAACTCGGATACAACGAACTCAAGACGCTGGAAGTCCATGATCTGGTGATGGCGCTGGCAGGCTTGTCTCAGGGTGGAACAGATTTCGAACAGGCGTGGGAAGTCGAACGCCTGGCGACGGCCATTCGACTGGCAGCGCAAGAATCGCGGTGGGTCAAGATCGAGGAAGTCTGAGCGAAACGCACAGATACCCGCCAGCAGCACAGCGCCGCTGGCGGTTCAACGTGAGCAGATGGACGCTTACTGAGTGACGCAACGAGTGAGCGTCGTTTCCCGGGTCACCTGCCCTTCAGCCCTCATATCGCCTTGCACATCAGTGTTTTCAGTGGTCTGGCAGGTGCGCACAGGGGGTGGAGGCGGCGCAGCGGGAGGTGGCGGTGGAGGACTCGCACAACCACCCAGAATCGCTATCCAGAGTGCGAACGACAGTGTTGCAAAAATGCGTTTCCCAAGACTTTTCATAGGTTGACCCGCGGTAAGTGATCGACATATTTCCGCGACCCAACTGCTTCACCGCGCACCCGCGGACCGGTCACAGAAAAAATACTCTCGTATTCTTTATACGACCGCCGGCAAAACCCGACAGTTCCTAGGATGTCTCGCGACAATGCAACGTGTTGCTCTCGAGTTCATAACGCAGCTCTTCGATCAACGCTGCCACCGACTCCGGCGTTCTGAGGTTGGCCACACTCAAACCGGTGACCACCAGATCCACCTGCCCCGACACCGGATGATAGAGCTTCACCGTCAGGGAATGATCACCCGTAACACTGCAGTCGCAGGCTAACGGCGAAAAGCTCCGCTCCAGTTGCATACGCAATTGCGCCACATAAATCATCCGGCAGTTCCTGTCGCTGTTTTGAAAGGGACGCGATACCCGAAGACCTGTATCGCACCCTTACAGCCTAAGAACTGCCGCGCCCGGCCAGAACATGAATTTGCACCCCCTCGATTAGTGCATTTGCACCTAACGCTGGGCCTTGGGCCGCCACTCGCTGGAGAACAAACCGCGCTCGCGAGCCCAGACAATCGCCTCGCTACGACTGTGAACATCGAGCTTGGAATACACCGTCGAGACATGGTTGCGCACCGTGTTCGGCGCGAGTTTGAGCCGCGCGGCGATTTCCTTGTCGGCCAGGCCTTCGCAGATCAGGCCGAGCACATCGCGCTCGCGGGCGGTCAGGTCGGTGAAAGAAACGCTAGGCAACTGCGGCGAGTTGACGTTTTTCACGTTAGCGAGCTTCTCGATGAGCGTGCGGCTGAACCAGGAGGCGTCCTTCATGACCTCTTCGATCGCCGACACCAATTCCAGCTCTGTGCGTTTACGCTCGGTGATGTCCATAAACACCAGCAGGTAGCAGGGACTGCCCTGAATGTTCACGGTGTCGGCCGAGACCGCGCAATCAATCAGCCCCGCGCCTTTCTTGCGTACCCGAACATCGACACGATCCACGCTTCCGGTTTTTTCCAGTGCCGCAAACAGTCGCGCGCAGGCGCCTGTGTCATCGATAAAATCGATCTGCGTCACCGATTTGCCGAGCACTTCTTCACTGGAATACGCGAGCGTATCGAGGAAGGCTTCATTGACGTCCATCACCACCTGATCGCCGGCGTTGCACACCAGGATCGGCACAGGGGTCAGTCGAAAAGCCTTGGCGAAACGTTCCTCGCTCTGGCGCAGGGCGACTTCGGCCTTATGCCGAGGCTCGATGTCCACAAAGGAAAACAGCATGCAGGCTTCGTCGTTCAGCTCAAGGGGCTGGCCGGCGACGATCACCTGTTTGCTGCCACCTTCGCGTAACTGCAACTGAGCCTGCATTTGCGGAATGGTTGCCCCTTCGCGCAACCGCTGCTTGGCCAGGTCTTTGTTTTCGGCCCCCTCCAGCACGTCCAGTTCATAGGTCGAACGGCCGATCACATGATCACGGGCATGGCCGGTCATCTCCAGGAAGCCCGGATTGACTTTGATGTAGCGCAAATCGCTTAGGCGACAGATCACCGCCGGGGCTGGGTTGGCATTGAAAGTTTTTTCAAAACGCTGTTCGGCGCTGGCCCACTCCGTGACATCGTTCATGATCAGCACCAGCGACTCCGGCTCGCCAGCGCTGTCGGCCAATACCATGCTGCGCACACTGTGGACCCAGGTGCGCTCCTCGTCCGCCGGAGTCACCTCAACCAACACATCACTGAAGGACTCGCCTCGGGCAACGCGGCTGATCGGATAATTGTCGGCCTGAACCGGGTGATTATTGCGATAACGCAAAGCGAAGCGCTTGGCGTACTCCTTGGCATTCGCCCCCAGTTCGCTGAGTTGCCCGACGCCGTGCATGGCCAACGCGGCGTCATTGGCCCAGAGAAGGGTCTGGTCGAGCTCCAGCAGAATTACCCCATCGGACAGGCCGGCGATGATCTGCTGCAACTGACGGCGATTGGTTTCGGTGGTCAGGACGTCCTGGCTCATTGGATCTCCACGCGTACGGCGGCGCATTCATGCGCCGCCCTGTGAAGATTACGACCGCGGGGGGGTGGGATAGTGCAGCAAACATCACCTACATCACGCCCCCCTTGAGCTGAGCTTGCTCGCGAAGAGGCCATCATCTTCAACATCTCTATTGACTGATCCGCCGCCTTCGCGAGCAAGCTCAGCTCAGGTCTTCACCCGTGGTCAGCCAGGCGGCCGGCGTGGCAATGGCAATGGCAATGGCAATGGCAATGGCAATGGCAATGGCAATGGCGGCACGGTCGGCCTCCAGCCATTTGATGAACAGCTCTTGCACGACATCCTCTGCTTCGGCGCGGGAGCCGCGGATGCGATACGCCAGACCGAGCAAAAATGGCCGCCGCTGCTCGAACACAGCGGCGGCGTTTTCAGCGGAGTTCATCAATCAGTGCCTCGACACCTGCAAACGGTTCCACAGGTTGATCATGCCGATCTCGGCCGTCAAGGCACCGATTTGCGCGTCGTTGAAGTGCTCGCGCAAGTCACCGCGCAAGCTGGCGTAATCGGTCTTTTTGTCGAGTACGGTCAGAGCCTCGGTCCTGGCCAGAGCGGCGCGTTCGGATGCGCTGAAATCACTGACGTGACGCCAGACGATCAAGCGGTCCAGCCGTTCGTTGGTTTCATTGGCTTCACGGGCCTCGCGGGTGTGCATCTTCACGCAGAAACCACATTGGTTGATCTGTGAGGCGCGCAGGTGGTTTGTGACTCGCCGACAACGGCTTTGATCTTTTGGTCGTAGCACCTTCTCGCGGCGGCTGCCCTAAGCTCAAGTCGAAGAGTGATTTATGCTGTCCCTTTAATGCCTGGAGAGTTGCCATGATGCTGGATACGCTGCACTTCACGCCTTGGTCCGCGTTGGCAGGCGGTGCGTTGATCGGCTTGGCGGCGAGCGTGATGGTCGTGGCCAATGGACGGGTCGCCGGGATTAGCGGATTACTCGGCAGCCTGCTAGCGCCAGGTGATTCGGGGCGAGGCGAAAAAGCCTTATTCATCCTCGGACTGCTGGCGGCCCCCCTGTTGTGGGCGCTGTTTCAGGTGGGGCCGACCATTGAATTCAAGACCGGTACCGTGGGGCTGATCATTGCCGGATTGTGTGTCGGGATCGGCACCCGTTATGGCTCTGGCTGCACCAGTGGCCACGGGGTGTGCGGTATCTCGCGGCTTTCACCACGTTCCATCGTCGCGACGTTGAGCTTCATGTGCGCGGGCTTTGTGACTGTGTTTGTCCTACGCCATCTGTTGGGGTTTTGAACATGAAAAAACTCACGGCTTTCCTTGCCGGCCTGTTGTTCGGCATCGGCCTGCTGTTGGCCGGCATGGCCAACCCGGCCAAAGTGCTGGGATTTCTCGATATAACCGGTGTGTGGGACCCCTCTCTGGCGCTGGTCATGATCGGGGCGATTGCCGCGGCCTGGGTGCCGTTTCACTGGGCCATGAAACAATCCAAGTCTTTGCTGGGGGCGCCGATGCAGTTGCCGGTCAGTCGTGAACTGGATCGACGCTTGATCGGTGGCAGCCTGCTGTTCGGGGTCGGTTGGGGCATTGCGGGCATCTGCCCCGGGCCGGCGCTGGTGCTGTTGCCGACGGGACATTGGCAGGCGTGGGTGTTTGCAATCGCGATGCTGACGGGGATGTTGATATTCAGCGTGTTGCAAGCGCGTCGTTAAGTCGCCTCGCCAGGTCAATGTCTAGAGGTCGTAGCCTTCGGCGGCGCAGTCATTGTCGAAGGCTACGATTTTTTGCGTTTCAGGCCGCCAATTCTCCGCTGGCAATCGCCGCCGAAGCCACCAGCATCGCCCGCAACAACACCGCACACCCGGCCGCCAGATCATCCGGCGCGGCATTTTCGATTTCGTTGTGGCTGATGCCGCCTTCACACGGCACGAAGATCATCCCGGCCGGGCCGAGTTCGGCGAGGAAGATTGCGTCGTGCCCTGCCCCGCTGACGATGTCCATGTGCGACAGGCCCAAGCCTTGGGCGGCGCCGCGTACTGCTTCGACGCAACCTTTGTCGAAGTACAGCGGCGGGAAATCCGCAGTGGGTGTCAGTTCAAAAGTCAGGCCGTGTTCCTCGCAGGTGGTTTCGATGACTTCGCGGACTTCGGCGATCATCGAGTCCAGGCGCGCCGGTTCCAGATGCCGGAAATCCAGGGTCATGCGCACTTCACCGGGGATGACGTTGCGTGAGCCGGGATAGGCTTGCAGACAGCCGACGGTGCCGCAGGCGTGGGGTTGATGACCGAGGGCGGCGCGGTTGACTGCACCGACGATCACCGATGCGCCGACCAGGGCGTCCTTGCGCAGGTGCATCGGCGTCGGGCCAGCGTGGGCTTCGACGCCGCGCAGTTTCAAGTCGAACCATTTCTGCCCGAGAGCGCCCATCACCACACCGATGGTTTTGCGTTCGTCTTCAAGGATCGGGCCTTGCTCGATATGGGCCTCGAAATAGGCGCCGACGGCATGGCCGCTGACCTTGCGCTCGCCAGCATAGCCAATGGCGTTCAAGGCTTCACCGACCGTGACGCCCTCGGCATCGACCTTGGCCAGGGTTTCTTCGAGGGTGAATTTTTCTGCGAATACACCGGAGCCCATCATGCACGGAGCGAAGCGTGAGCCTTCTTCGTTGGTCCAGACCACCACTTCCAGCGGCGCTTCGGTTTCCACGCCCAGGTCATTGAGGGTTCGCAGGACTTCGACGCCGGCCAGTACGCCGAAGCAGCCGTCGAACTTGCCGCCGGTGGGTTGGGTGTCGATGTGGCTGCCGGTCATCACTGGTGGCAGGTTCGGGTTGCGGCCGGGGCGGCGGGCGAAGATGTTGCCGACGGCGTCGATGCTGACGGTGCAACCGGCCTCCTCGCACCAGTTGACGAAAATGTCCCGGGCCTGGCGGTCGAGGTCGGTCAGGGCCAGGCGACAGACGCCGCCCTTGACCGTGGCGCCGAGCTTGGCCAGGTCCATGAGCGACTGCCACAAGCGGTCGCGGTTGATGTGCTGATGGGTGGACTGCAGAACGTCTACGGCAGCGTTCATGATGATCTCCTCAGGCAGTTGATATAGGTTTATTCAGGCTGATCGTTGTCGTTTATGAGGCCGTCTTCGCGAGCAAGCCCGCTCCCACAGGGGAATGCATTTCAAGTGTGGGAGCGGGCTTGCTCGCGAAGAGGCCATCAATCACACCGCAGATTTCGCAACAGACGGGCTGGGGCGCATCGAGCACAACCCGTAATAAATCAGCCCGCCAAGCGCTGAGCCGGTAAACCAGCCATAGTCGTAGAACCAGCTGAATGCATTGCTACCGAGCGACAGCAGCGTCAGCGCCACCGGCACACCAAACGCAATAAACCCGAACCAGTTCCACGCTGGATAAACGTCGTCGCGGTAAAGACCGGCCAGATCCAGTTGCTGTTTCTTGATCAGGAAATAGTCCACCACCATGATCCCGGCGATCGGGCCCAACAGGCTCGAATAGCCCAGCAACCAGTTGGAATACACCGTCTCCAGGCTTAAATCCGAGACGATCAAACCGAGCTTCTTCAACAGCTCATGGGCCATCAGCGCCAAGCCGACCAGGCCAGTGAGCATCACCGCTTTGGTGCGGTTGATGAACTTGGGTGCGACGTTCTGGAAGTCGTTGGTCGGTGAAACGATGTTGGCCGCGGTGTTGGTAGACAGCGTGGCGATGATGATCAGCGCCATGGCCAGTGCGACCCAGACCGGGCTCTGGATATGGCCGATCAGGGTGACCGGATCGGAGACGGTGACACCCACCAGTTTTACCGAGGCGGCCGTCATCACCACGCCGAGGGAGGCGAACAGAAACATCGTCAGGGGCAAGCCGATAATCTGCCCGACGATCTGATCCTTCTGGCTTTTCGCATAGCGGCTGAAATCCGGAATGTTCAGGGACAAGGTGGCCCAGAACCCGACCATGGCGGTCAGCCCGGCGGCAAAGTAACTGACCACGCTCGCGCCTTCCGGACGTTTGGCCGGGATCGCCAGCAACTCGGTCATCGACACGTTCGGCATCGCCCATACCAGCAGGCCCACGCCCACCAGCACCAACAATGGTGCCGAGAGGGTTTCGAGCCATTTGATCGAGTCCGCGCCGCGAATCACCACCCACAGGTTCAAGGCCCAGAACACCATGAAGCCGATCACTTCACCGGTACCGCCAAGGGCTTTCCAACCCTCGAACACGGAGCCGAGAAACAGGTGAATGGCCAGTCCGCCGAACATCGTCTGAATGCCGAACCAGCCGCACGCCACCAGCGCCCGGATCAGGCACGGAATGTTGGAGCCGAGGATGCCGAAGGACGAACGCAACAACACCGGAAACGGAATGCCGTACTTGGTGCCGGGGAAGGCGTTCAGGGTCAGCGGGATCAGTACGATGATGTTGGCGAACAGAATCGCCAGCAACGCTTCGCCGACGCTCAGGCCGAAATACGCGGTGAGCACGCCGCCGAGGGTGTAGGTCGGCACGCAGATCGCCATGCCGACCCACAAGGCGGTGATGTGCCATTTGTTCCAGGTTCGTTCGTGCACCTTGGTCGGTGCCATGTCGTGGTTGTAACGAGGGCTGTCGAGGACGTCACTGCCGGCTTCGAGCTCGAACAAGCCGTCGCGCTCGGTCACTTGCGATCTGATCTGTTGCATGGCCGCTCCACTGTTCTTTTGATTATTGTTGCTCATCAGGGGCTGACGGCATCAATTAACGTGCCGGTTACCCCGTTTGCGCATCGGGCAGTTCCATAAAAACTTTGTAACCAACTGATGTTTATCAGTTTTATTTATATAGCCGATGAGTCACCGGTTACTTGCTTGTTCACTCAGGCCAAATGCCAGGCAAGTTGTCCGAACAGTCAGGACTCAATCTGGTGCATACCACTTTTTTTCAACGTTGCGCATCAACCATAGACCATCCTCAAGCGGCTGATTTCACATAAGAAATCTCGTCTATTTTTACAACCTGTCAAGTGCGTCAAAATGGTGAGAGGCCTCACCATTTTGGTGATTTACAAATTTATTCGTTACTTATCAATAAGTTAAAACAGATATAAGCTTATAAAAAATATTCTTGCTCAATCCTCAAACTCAGGCTAGCGTTTATTCTTGACAGCGCTGACAGGAATACACCTGTTTGCGTCGGCTTCATATAAAACATTTAGAACCGGCACAAGTCGGTCATTGCCTGCGAGGAACTCGGAATGTCTCTGTTGATCCGTGGCGCCACCGTTATTACCCATGATGAAAGTTATCGCGCCGACGTCTATTGCGCCGACGGCGTGATCAAAGCCATCGGCGAAAATCTTGAAGTTCCGGCAGGTGCCGAAGTGCTCGACGGCAGCGGCCAATACCTGATGCCCGGCGGCATCGATCCGCACACGCACATGCAACTGCCCTTCATGGGCACGGTGGCCAGTGAAGACTTCTTCAGCGGTACTGCGGCGGGACTTGCCGGTGGCACGACGTCGATCATCGACTTTGTGATTCCCAATCCGCAGCAATCCTTGATGGAAGCCTTCCATCAGTGGCGCGGCTGGGCCGAGAAGTCGGCGTCGGATTACGGTTTCCATGTCGCGATCACCTGGTGGAGCGAACAGGTCCGCGAGGAAATGGCCGAGCTGGTCAGCCACCACGGGGTCAACAGCTTCAAGCATTTCATGGCCTACAAGAACGCGATCATGGCCGCCGACGATACGCTGGTGGCGAGTTTCGAGCGCTGCCTGGAATTGGGCGCGGTGCCGACCGTGCATGCGGAAAACGGTGAGCTGGTCTATCACCTGCAACGCAAGTTGATGGCCCAAGGCATGACCGGCCCGGAAGCGCATCCGTTGTCGCGCCCTTCGCAGGTGGAAGGTGAAGCGGCCAGTCGGGCGATCCGCATCGCCGAAACCCTGGGCACGCCGCTGTACCTGGTGCATGTTTCGACCAAGGAAGCCCTCGACGAAATCACCTACGCCCGCAGCAAGGGCCAACAAGTCTACGGCGAGGTCCTGGCCGGGCATTTGCTGCTGGACGACAGCGTCTATCAACACCCGGACTGGCAGACCGCCGCCGGTTACGTGATGAGCCCGCCCTTCCGTCCGCGCGGCCATCAAGAGGCACTTTGGCACGGTCTGCAATCGGGCAACCTGCACACCACCGCCACCGACCATTGCTGCTTCTGCGCCGAGCAAAAAGCCGCCGGCCGTGACGATTTCAGCAAGATCCCCAATGGCACGGCCGGTATCGAAGACCGCATGGCGGTGCTCTGGGATGAAGGGGTAAACACCGGGCGTTTGTCGATGCAGCACTTCGTGGCGCTCACATCCACCAATACCGCGAAGATCTTCAACCTCTACCCGCGCAAAGGCGCGATCCGCATCGGTGCGGACGCGGATCTGGTGCTGTGGGATCCGGAAGGTACGCGGACGATTTCGGCGAAGACTCACCACCAGCAAGTGGACTTCAACATCTTCGAAGGCAAAACCGTACGCGGTGTTCCGAGTCATACCGTCAGTCAGGGCCGGGTGGTGTGGGCCGATGGTGATTTGCGCGCCGAGCGTGGTGCCGGGCGGTATGTCGAGCGACCGGCGTATCCGGCAGTGTTTGATTTGCTGAGCAAGCGGGCTGAGTTGAACAAGCCGACGGCTGTGAAACGCTGAAAGCGGCCTTCGGCCTATCGCGAGCAAGCTCGCTCCCACAGGTTTGTGGACGCCCGAGATCCCTGTGGGAGCGAGCTTGCTCGCGATAGGGCCAGTCCAGACAACAAAAAAATCCAATGCCCGATAGAGGCATCACCTCAATTAACCGTGAGGCCAACACCGTGATCAAGACCCTGAACCACCTCCCGCATCCGCACGAGAATGCGGCCGCCCTCGCCGGCCATTTCACCGATCTGGCACCGCCGCTCAACGATCGCCAGGCCCATCTGGAAGCCTCGCGTTGCCTGTACTGCTACGACGCGCCCTGCGTGAATGCCTGCCCGAGCGAAATCGATATTCCGTCGTTCATCCGCAACATCCATCAGGAAAACGTTCAGGGCGCCGCGCAGAAAATCCTCTCGGCGAACATCCTCGGCGGCAGTTGCGCCCGGGTGTGCCCGACGGAAGTCCTTTGCCAGCAAGCCTGCGTGCGCAACAACGACCATGAATGCGCACCGGTGCTGATCGGCCTGTTGCAGCGTTACGCCGTCGACAACGCACACTTCAGCGAACACCCCTTCCAACGTGCTGCATCAACCGGCAAGCGCATCGCCGTGGTTGGCGCCGGTCCGGCCGGGTTGTCCTGCGCTCACCGCAGTGCCATGCACGGTCATGACGTGGTGATTTTCGAGGCGAGGGAAAAGGCTGGCGGCCTCAACGAATACGGGATCGCCAAGTACAAACTGGTGGACGACTACGCGCAGAAGGAGCTTGAGTTCCTATTGGAAATCGGCGGCATCGAAATCCGCCACGGGCAAAAACTTGGAGAAAACCTGACCTTAAGCGAGCTGCATCAGCAGTTCGACGCGGTGTTCCTCGGCCTCGGTCTGGCCGCCAGCAAACAGCTGGGGCTTGCTCATGAAGATGCACCCGGCCTGCTGGCCGCCACCGATTACATCCGCGAACTGCGTCAGGCCGATGACCTGACCCAACTCCCCCTCGCTGACCGTTGTATCGTTTTGGGTGCCGGCAACACCGCCATCGACATGGCGGTGCAAATGGCTCGCCTCGGGGCACGCGACGTCAACCTGGTGTACCGCCGCGGTGTCGAGGAAATGGGCGCCACCGGCCACGAACAGGACATCGCCAAAGCCAATCAAGTGCGTTTGCTGACTTGGGCACAACCCGAAGAAGTCCTGCTCGATGCTCAAGGCCAAGTACGCGGCATGCGCTTCGCCCGGACCTGGTTAGTCGACGGTCGCCTGCAAACCACCGGCGAAACGTTCGAACTGGCCGCTGACGCCATCTTCAAAGCCATCGGCCAGGCCTTCGACGCCAGCGCCCTCGCCGATCCGCTGGCCCGTGAACTCAAGCGCCAGGGTGAGCGGATTCAAGTGGACGAAAACCTGCGCACCAGCATCCCCGGCGTGTACGCCGGCGGCGACTGCACCAGCCTCGATCAGGACCTCACCGTGCAGGCGGTGCAGCACGGCAAACGGGCCGCCGAGGCCATCAACGCCCAACTCATGCTCAACGTGGAGGCTGCGTAAATGGCCGATCTCTCGATTGTCTTCGCCGGCATCAAAGCCCCCAATCCATTCTGGCTGGCCTCCGCGCCACCGACCGACAAGGCCTACAACGTGGTCCGCGCCTTCGAGGCCGGCTGGGGTGGCGTGGTCTGGAAAACCCTGGGTGAAGACCCGGCGGCGGTCAACGTGTCGTCGCGTTACTCGGCGCACTTTGGTGCCAACCGCGAAGTGGTGGGCTTCAACAACATCGAGCTGATCACTGATCGCTCGCTGGAGATCAACCTGCGGGAAATCACTCAGGTCAAAAAGGACTGGCCGGACCGTGCACTGATTGTGTCGCTGATGGTGCCCTGCGTCGAAGAATCCTGGAAATTCATTCTGCCGCTGGTGGAAGCCACCGGCGCCGATGGCATCGAGCTGAACTTCGGTTGCCCGCACGGTATGCCGGAGCGCGGCATGGGCGCGGCGGTCGGCCAGGTACCGGAGTATGTCGAGCAGGTCACCCGTTGGTGCAAGACGTATTGCTCGCTGCCGGTGATCGTCAAGCTCACGCCGAACATCACCGACATTCGCGTCGCCGCCCGCGCAGCTCATCGTGGCGGCGCGGATGCGGTGTCGCTGATCAACACGATCAACTCGATCACCAGCGTCAACCTGGAGCGCATGGTCGCCAATCCCGCGGTGGGCAACCAAAGCACCCACGGCGGTTATTGCGGTTCGGCGGTGAAGCCGATTGCGCTGAACATGGTCGCTGAAATCGCCCGCGATCCACAGACGCAAGGCCTGCCGATCTCCGGCATTGGCGGCATTGGCAGCTGGCGCGACGCGGCGGAATTCATCGCGCTGGGCAGCGGCTCGGTGCAGGTGTGCACGGCGGCGATGCTGCATGGCTTCCGGATTGTCGAGGAGATGAAGGACGGTTTATCGCGTTGGATGGACAGTCAAGGCTACGCCAGCGTGTCAGAGTTTTCCGGGCGTGCGGTGGGCAATACCACGGACTGGAAGTACCTGGACATCAACTATCAGGTGATTGCCAAGATTGACCAGGAGGCGTGCATTGGTTGCGGTCGTTGCCACATTGCTTGCGAAGATACTTCACACCAGGCGGTTGCGAGCCTGAAGCAGGCGGACGGGACGCATAAATATGAAGTGATTGATGATGAGTGCGTGGGGTGCAATCTGTGTCAGATCACGTGCCCGGTGCAGGATTGTATCGAGATGGTGCCGATGGAGAACGGGAAGCCGTTTCTGGATTGGAATCATGATCCGAGGAATCCGTATCACGTCGCTGTTTGATCGTTGAAGATCAAGGGATCGCAGCCTCGTTTCACTCGACAACTCCTACAAGGGATTGCGTAACCCTGTAGGAGCTGTCGAGTGAAACGAGACTGCGATCTTTTGATTCACGGCTCCAACCCAATCCCTCGCAAGATCACACTCGTCACCGTCTGCACCGCCCGCTCGAACTGCATGTCCGACAACGGCTGATGGTCATTCAGAATATTCACCTGATGATCAAAGTCGGCGTAGTGCTGGGTCGACGCCCAGATCATGTACAGCAGGCTCGAAGGTTCCACCGGCAGGATGCGTTTGTCGTCCACCCACTGGCGAATTTTCGCTTCTTTCATCTTGGCCCAGTCGTACAGACTGACGTCCAGTTTCTCACCCAGAGTCGGCGCACCATGGATGATTTCGTTGGCCCAGACCTTGGAGCCGTAAGGCCGGCTGCGGGAGTGGTTCATCTTGGCGCGGATGTAGCTGCTGAGCACCACGCGCGGGTCGTCGAACATCTCGAAGCATAGGGCATCCTGTTTCCACACTTCCAGCAAACCCAACAGCACTGCGCTGTACAGCTCACTCTTGGTGCTGAAGTAGTAATGCAGGTTGGAGCGCGGCAGTTGCACTTCGGCGGCGATGTCGGCCATGGCGGTGCCGCCGAAACCTTTTTCGGCGAAAACCTTTTCGGCCCCCAACAGAATTTTCTCGACGTTACTGCGACGAATCTCGATCTTGTGATTGCCCATGAGGGCTCCCTGACAACAGCGTTGCTCAAGACTAGCATCCGCTCTACCTCGCGGCGACAAGGGAAAACGAAACTTCGTACACCCAGCTTCTCGCAGGTAAACTGACCGCCCTTTCGAACCCGCCTCAGAGGTATTCCACGATGCTGCTCAAGAAAACCCTGACCACCGTCGCCCTGCTCGGCTCGCTGTTCGCCGCTTCATCGGTGTTTGCCCACGCCCATCTGAAAAGCCAGACCCCGGCCGCCGACAGCACAGTGACCGCGCCGTCGGAATTGCGCCTGGTGTTTTCCGAAGGCGTTGAAGCGACCTTTTCCAAGGTCACGATCAGCAAGGACGGCAGCGACGTGCCGGTGAAGAGCCTCGCCACCGAAGGCAGCGACAAGAAAACCCTGATCGTCACCCCGGCCGCACCGTTCGCTGCGGGTGCCTACAAAGTCGAATGGCACGCGGTGTCGGTCGATACCCACAAAAGCGAAGGTGCTTACAGCTTCAAGGTTGGCCAGTAATTCATGTCGAGCGCGATGGTGCTGTGCCGCTTTCTGCATTTCACCGTCGTGCTGATGCTATTCGGGGCCTGGGTGTTCAGGCCTCTGCTGGTCAATGGCGATGCTGGAAATCTGGATCAGCGACTGACGAAAACTAGCCGCTGGCTGGCGGCGGTGGCGTTGGTCACTGGCGTTAGCTGGTTGCTGCTGATCACCGCCAGCATGGCCGGTTCGTGGGACGCGGCATTCGATCCGTCAACCCTGCAACTGGTGCTGGGCAAGACGTTTTTCGGGCAGGTCTGGCGCTGGCACTTGCTGCTCAATGCGTTGTTGGTCGCGCTGCTAATGACGCCATTGCGCTCAAACCTACCCCTGCGAATCGGCCTCGCCAGCCTGCTGCTGGCCACCCTAGCCCCGGTCGGCCACGGAGCCATGCTCGACGGCCTCAACGCCCAATTGCTGATCCTCAATCAAATCATTCACCTGACCTGCGTCGGCGCCTGGCTCGGCGGCTTGATGTTGTTGGTAATGATCCTGCGGCAGCCGGCAGAGCATTCCATCAAAGCGACCTTGCAACGCTTCAGCGGCGTTGGTTACGTATTGGTGGCGGGGTTGGTGATGACCGGTTTGATCAACGTACGGGTACTCACCGGGCAGTTCTGGCCGACGCCGCTGCTGTCCGGGTTTGCGCTGATTCTGTTGATCAAGGTTGTGCTGGTCGCCGCGATGCTGGGGTTGGCGTTGTTCAATCGGTTGCGGATCAAGCATTGCGAGCAACGACTGCCAACGCTGAAAACCAGCGTGATCATGGAATGGTTTCTGGGGATGGGAGCGGTGGCTGCCGTTTCTTTACTCGGCACGATGCCGCCGATGATCGTGAGCTAAAACACAAAACCCTGTGGGATCGCCGCACCGCCGCTCCCACAGGGGTTCTTCGACATGCCCCTGATTGAGCCGAGTCATCGTACAACTTCTGATTGACATTCCCTGTAACACTTGCAAATAATCCGCCCCGATGTTGTACGACGACGTATAACAAAAAATAAAAACAACAAGAAACACGGGAGCGTCACTGTGAGCAAGCTCGTCCGCAATTCCTCCGTTTGCACCCCTCGCCCAGCCTTCGCACTCCGTCATACCCTGAGCCTGATCGGTTGCAGCAGCCTGGCCCTCGCCCTGCCCATGACCAGTCATGCCGAAGGTTTCGTCGATGACGCCAAAGCCACGCTGAACCTGCGCAACTTCTACATCAACCGCAACTTCACGAACCCGGCCTACCCGCAGGGCAAGGCTGAAGAGTGGACGCAAAGCTTCATCCTCGATGCCAAATCCGGATTCACCCAGGGCCCCGTCGGGTTCGGCATGGATGTGCTGGGCCTGTACTCGGAAAAACTCGACGGAGGCAAAGGCACGCGCGGTACCTCGTTGCTGCCGATTCATGACGACGGTCGCCCGGCCGACAATTTCGGGCGCCTGGGTGTGGCGCTGAAAGGGAAAGTTTCGAAAACCGAATTGAAGGTCGGCGAATGGATGCCGGTGTTGCCGATCCTGCGCTCCGACGACGGCCGCTCCCTGCCGCAAACCTTCCGTGGTGGTCAGGTGACATCCACCGAGATCAGTGGCCTGACGCTCTACGGCGGCCAGTTCCGCGCCAACAGCCCGCGCAACGATGCGAGCATGCAAGACATGTTCATGAACGGCAAATCGGCTGCCTTCACCTCGGACCGTTTCAACTTTGGCGGCGGTGAATATGCGTTCAACGAGAAGCGCACCCAGGTCGGCGTCTGGTACGCGCAACTCAGCGACATTTATCAGCAGCAGTATTTCAACCTGAGCCACAGCCAGCCCATCGGCGACTGGACCCTCGGCGCCAACCTTGGCTACTTCATCGGCAAGGAAGACGGCAGCGCCCTGGCCGGTGACCTCGACAACAAAACCGCGTTCGCCATGCTCTCGGCCAAATACGGCGGCAGCACCTTCTTTGTCGGCCTGCAAAAACTCACCGGCGACGATGTCTGGATGCGGGTCAACGGCACCAGCGGCGGGACCCTGGCCAACGACAGCTACAACTCCAGCTACGACAACGCCAAGGAAAAATCCTGGCAGCTGCGCCACGACTACAATTTTGTGGCGCTCGGCATTCCCGGCCTGACGATGATGAACCGCTACATCAGCGGCGATAACGTGCACACAGGCACCATTACCGACGGCAAGGAATGGGGCCGCGAGTCAGAACTGGCTTACACCGTGCAGAGCGGCGCGCTGAAGAATCTCAACGTCAAATGGCGTAATGCGTCGATCCGCAAGGACTTCAGCACCAATGAATTCGACGAAAACCGCATTATCATCAACTACCCGATCTCGTTGTTGTAAGCCGGGTATTACGACAAGGTTGAAAATCCCCGATTTGTGCCACAACTCGCTCTTTGTAGCAGCTGGCGAAGCCTGCGTTCGACTGCTAAGCAGTCGTAAACCCTGCGCACGTGATTTTCCTGATGCACCGCGTCGGCTGATTTTACGACTGCTTAGCAGCCGAACGCAGGCTTCGCCAGCTGCTACATCGATCGCGGGGCGAGCAGACCCTTCGTCAATTTCAATTGATGTGTCGTTGACAACCACCAGAATGGCTAACGATACTTCAAACTAGTCGTACGACAACCTACAACAAATTCAATAACAATGACTGCTTGTTCAGGGACTTCCATGACCATCACTACTCAAGCCCGCGCTCCTTTCAATCGTCTCCTCCTGACCGGTGCCGCCGGTGGCCTCGGCAAAGTCCTGCGCGAACGCCTGCGGCCCTACGCCAATGTAATTCGCCTGTCGGACATCACTGACATCGCCCCGGCCATCGATGACCGTGAAGAAGTCGTGCCCTGCGACCTGGCAGACAAGCAAGCAGTCCATCAGTTGGTTGAAGGCGTGGACGCAATCCTGCACTTTGGTGGCGTGTCGACGGAGCACTCGTTCGAAGAGATCCTCGGCGCCAACATCTGCGGCGTCTTTCACATCTACGAAGCCGCTCGCCGTCATGGTGTGAAGCGGGTGATTTTCGCCAGTTCCAACCACGTGATCGGCTTCTATAAGCAGGATGAAGTCATCGACGCCCACTCCCCTCGCCGCCCGGACAGCTACTACGGCTTGTCCAAGTCCTACGGCGAAGACATGGCCAGTTTCTACTTCGATCGCTATGGCATCGAGACCGTCAGCGTGCGCATCGGCTCCTCGTTCGCGGAACCGCTCAACCGCCGAATGATGAGCACCTGGTTGAGCTTCGGCGACCTGACTCAATTGCTCGAATGCGCGCTGTACGCCCCCAATGTCGGCCACACCGTGGTCTACGGCATGTCCGACAACAAGAACGTCTGGTGGGACAACCGTTTCGCCACCTGCCTGGGTTATGAACCTCAGGACAGTTCCGAAGTGTTCCGCGAAAAAGTCGAAGCCCAACCGATGCCGGCCGCTGACGACCCGGCTCGGGTCTACCAGGGTGGTGCGTTTGTCGCGTCCGGCCCGTTCGGCGACTGAACCCGCGTAAATCACTTGATCCCAACAACAAAAACCCGAGGGGATGAGTTGTCATGCAAGCCGAATTGATTGTCGATGCTCGCAACGCAGTCGGTGAATGCCCGGTCTGGGTCCCCGAGGAAAACGCCCTGTATTGGGTTGATATTCCGGCCGGCGGACTTCAGCGCTGGAGCGCCGAAACCGGCCATGTTCACGCCTGGACAGCACCGGAAATGCTCGCCTGCATTGCACGTCACAGCAACGGCGGCTGGGTTGCCGGGATGCAAAGCGGGTTCTTTCATCTGCACCCGCATAACGATGGCAGCCTCGACAGCAACCTCCTGGCTCCGGTCGAACACGCCCGCACCGATATGCGCCTGAACGATGGTCGCTGCGATCGTCAGGGGCGCTTCTGGGCGGGCAGCATGGTGCTGAACATGGGGGCCAACGCTGCCGACGGCTCGCTTTACCGCTACAGCGCCGGGCAACGCGGGCCACTCGAGGCGCAACTCAGCGGGTTTATCGTGCCCAACGGCCTGGGTTTCAGCCCGGACGGGCGAACGATGTACCTGTCTGACTCTCATCCCCTGGTCCAGCAAATCTGGGCCTTTGACTACGACACCGACAGCGGCACACCGTCCAACCGGCGGCTGTTTGTCGACATGCATCAACTCCCTGGTCGTCCCGACGGGGCGGCGGTCGATGCCGAAGGCGGCTACTGGATTTGTGCCAATGACGCCGGGCTGATTCACCGTTTCAGTCCCGATGGCCGACTGGACCGTTCCCTCGCCGTACCGGTGAAAAAACCGAGCATGTGCGCCTTCGGCGGCAGTCGTCTGGACACATTGTTCGTGACCTCGATCCGCCCCGGCGACGACCATGACGAACAGTCGCTGGCCGGCGGTGTGTTCGCCCTCAATCCCGGGGTGAAAGGTTTGCCGGAGCCGAAGGTAATATGACGCCAACGTTGCTGAACCTCGAAGACGAATTCACCCATCTCACCCTCGCCCCGGAACTCGGTGGCAGCATCGTCAACTGGAGCGTGCGCGGCACGGGTTTGCCGCTGTTGCGCCACAGCGATGCTCACGCGCTGAACACCGGTCTGCCGGGAAAACTCGGGTGTTTTCCCTTGGCACCGTGGTCGAACCGCATTGCCGAAGGCGGCTTTGAATGCCCCGATGGCTGGCTGGCGCTGACACCCAACAGCCTCACCGATCCCCTGCCGATTCACGGCAGCGCCTGGCAACAGCCGTGGCAGGTAGTTTCGCAGGCGCGCGATGAAGTCGTCCTGCAACTCGACAGCACCACGCCCTTCGCCTATCGCGCCCGGCAACGATTCCATCTGCGCGAAGGCAAGCTGAGCATTGATCTTAAGGTCACCCATCTGGACGAAAGCCCTGCCTGGCATGGGCTCGGCTTGCATCCCTACTTTCCGCGTACCACGGGCACCCAGTTGCAGGCGCAGGCCCGGCGCGTCTGGTTGTGTGACGGGACCAAACTGCCGACACACCTCAGTGCGTTGCCGGCCGAATGGGATTTCCAGTCGCTCAAGGCGCTGCCCGACACATTGGTCGACAACGGCTTCTGCGAATGGGACGGCCACTGCCTGATCCGCCAGCCAGCGCTGGGCTATGAGCTGGAATGCCGCGCCACCGGCAGCGATTACTTCCTGCTCTACTGCCCGGTGGGCCTGGATTTTTTCTGTATCGAACCGGTGAGCCACCCGGTCAACGCGCATCACCTGCCCGGTCGACCGGGGTTGCGATTGCTGGCGCAAGGCGAGTCAGCCGAGCTCGGTTTCAGCCTGCACTATCGCTACCCTAGCAACTGACTCAGCACCGCACGCAACTTGCCGGGTTTCACCGGTTTGTTCAGCAGCGGTGCATCGAGTCTCTGCAATGAGCGCCGACACTGGTCCGTGCGGTCTGCGGTGATGATGACCGCCGGAATCACCTGGTGGTAATGCTCGCGCAAATGCCTGACCACATCACAACCCACCACCCCGTGATCGAGGTGGTAGTCCGCCAGAATCAGTTCCGGCGGTCGCCCCTGCAAAGCGGCCAGTGCGGAAAATTCATCCGTGGCCGTGACCACCTCGCAGCCCCACTGCCCAAGCAGCGCGCTCATGCTTTCGAGGATGCTCACTTCATTGTCCAGTACCAGCAAACGTCGGCCCGGCAATGGATTGCCGTTGCCTGGTTGTGGTGCCGCCAGACTGATCGGCAGCGGAATTTCATGGGAAATCGGCACGTCGATGCTGAACATCGAACCGCGCCCCGGCAACGAATGAACCCCGACTTTATAGCCGAGGATCTTTGCAATCCGTTCAACGATCGCCAACCCCAGGCCCACACCCTTACGGTCGGCGGCGCGTCCGACGTCCAGTTGGTTGAACTCGAGGAAGATCGAATCCAGTCGGTCCGCCGCGATCCCGCGCCCGGTGTCCCAGACTTCCAGGCGCAGCATTTCACCCCGGCGTCTGGCACCCAGCAGGATGCTGCCCTCGTCGGTGTAGCGGCAGGCGTTGCTGAGGAAGTTGCGCAGAATCCGCGTCATCAGGCGCAAGTCAGTGCTGATGGCGTAATCGCCCATGTGCACCCGCAAGTTCAACCCTGCGGCTTCGGCCACTGACTGGAACTCCGACACCAGCGGCGCGAGCAATTCGTCGAGACGGTACAGCGCAATGTCCGGTTTGACCGCCGCCTGATCGAGCCGGGAAATATCCAGCAAATCGGTGAGCAAATCCTCCGCCCCTTCCAGCGCCTGATGCGTACGCTCCACCAGCACCTGTTCGACGTCGGGAAGCTTGCGTTCGCGCAAGGTGGAGATCAGCAAACGCGCGGCATTGAGCGGTTGCAGCAGGTCATGACTGGCGGCGGCGAGGTATTTGTCCTTGCTGCGGTTGGCGGCCTCGGCGGCGTCCCGGGCATCGCGCAAGGCTTGGGCGATCTGTTTACGCTGGGTGATCTGCTGTTGCAGGTTGCGGTTGGCTTCCAGCAACTCGTCGGTGCGCGCGGTGACGCGCTGCTCCAGTTCGTCGTTGAGTTGCTGCAGGCGCTGCTGGGCGAGTTTGCGTTCGGTGATGTCGGCGACAAAACCCTCCACCAGCCCTTCCTGATCGGGCTTGAGCAACAGGTTCATCAGCACGTCGAGGCTGCTGCCATCCTTGCGCCGCAATTGGGTTTCGTAGCCGAGCAGGCTGCGCTCGCGCTTGAGCAGTTCACCGATGTTTTCCAGTTCTTGAGCGCCGCCGACAAACAGGTTGCTCGCCAGATCAGCCAGCGAGAACAGCACTTCCTGAGGGTCCTGATAGCCGAGCATCCGCGCCAGGGCCGGGTTGGCGGCACGCATGCCTTCCAGGAGGCTTGCCTGAAAGATTCCGTGGACCGCATTTTCGAACAGCCATTTGTAGCGATTGCGCTCGGTTTCCAGCTCGTCGAGGCGCGCGGCCAGTTCCGGGTAATGGCTCTTGCGCGCCGAGTGGCTGCCTAATCCCAGTAACCCCGCCAGCGCCCGTTGCTGTTCGTCAGAGGGCTTCGCCATAGACGACCTCGACATCACGCTGACTGGACTCGCGCGGGTTGGTCAAGATGCACGGGTCGTGCATGGCGTGTTGTGACAGGAACGGAATGTCCGCAGTGCTGACCCCGTGCAATCCCAGGGTTTCGTGGAAGCCGATCGCATGTTTCAGAGCGATCAGATGTTCGACCAGACGCCCGCAAATCTGCCGGTGATTCAAGCCCCGGCAATCGATGCCAAAGGTCTCGGCGATCACCTTAAAGCGTTCCGGTGCCGAGTTGTAGTTGAACGCCACCACGTGTTCCACCAACACCGCGTTGCACAGTCCATGAGGCAAGTCGAGAAAGCCACCGAGGCTGTGGGACATGGCGTGCACCGCACCGAGGATCGCGTTGGAGAACGCCAGCCCGGCCTGCATGCTGCCGAGCATGATTTTCTCGCGCAGGGCGATGTCGTTCGGATTGGCGATCATCTGCACCAGGTTGCCGTTGATCAGGCGCATCGCCTCCAGCGCATGGGGATCGGTCAACGGCCCGTGACCGGTTGACACAAACGCTTCGATGGCATGCACCAACGCATCGATGCCGGTACAGGCCGACAGGAACGGGTCCATGCTCAACGTGGTTTCCGGGTCGATCAGCGACACATCCGGGACCACCGCCTTACTGACGATGGAGAACTTCATGCGTTCTTGCTGGTTGGAGATGATCACGAATTGCGAGACATCGGCCGAGGTGCCGGCGGTGGTTGGAATCAGGATCAGCGGCGGGCTGGGGATACGGATGGTGTCCACGCCTTCGAATTCGAGGATGCTGCGTCCATGGGCGACGACAATGCCGATGCCTTTGCCGCAATCCATCGGGCTGCCGCCACCGACGGCCACGATCACATCGCAATGGTTTTCCCGGTACAGATCGGCGCCGAGCATCACTTCTTCGACCCGCGGGTTGGGCGAGACCGCGCTGTACAGGAAATACTCGATGCCCTGGGCTTGCAGGCTGGCCTCGACATCGGCGACCCAACCGGCGGCAATCACACCGGGATCGCTGACCAGCAGCACCTTGCGGGCACCAAAGGTTTTGGCGCAATTGCCGACGTTGTGCCGGCAGCCGGCACCAAAGATGATTTCAGGCGAAACGAATTTACGCAGCTGGCTGAGACTCTGGCTCATTGGAAAGCCTGTTTTTATTGTTTTGGAAGGTAACGTCCACACTAAAGCATCCGGCTGTGAATGCAATCAGACCAATGGGTAGCAGGCTGGGTGTACTCAAATCTTGTATCCACCGCAGATCAACTGTGGGAGCGGGCTTGCTCGCGAAAGCGGTGGGTCAATCGACATCAATGTTGAATGTAAAGCCGCCTTCGCGAGCAAGCCCGCTCCCACAGGGGATTTGTGTCGGACGCACCTTTTCGATTCACCCGCGATAGATCAATCGCGAAGCCTTCTCGTTACGCAACGTCAGGTGTTCCATGCCCAGCCCCGGGGCCTCGGCTTCCTCGCGAGCCTTGAGAATCACACCGTGGTGCGGGGATTTGCTGCACACCGGGTCCGCGTTGGCGGCGTCGCCGGTCAGCATGAATGCCTGGCAGCGGCAGCCGCCCAGGTCCTTGTGCTTTTCATCGCAGGAGCGGCACGGCTCTTTCATCCAGTCATCGCCACGAAAGCGATTGAAACCGAAAGAATCAGTCCAGATATGCTCGATGCTGTGCTCGCGCACATTGGGGAACTGCACCGGCAACTGGCGGGCGCTGTGGCAAGGCAACGCCGTGCCGTCGGGGGTGATGTCGAGAAACAGATTGGCCCAGCCGTTCATGCAGGTCTTGGGACGCTCTTCGTAGTAATCCGGGGTGACGAAGATCAGCTTGCACGGGTGGCCCTGCGCTTCAAGACGCTCGCGATATGAGTGGGTGATGCGCTCGGCACGCTGCAATTGTTCGCGCGTGGGCAACAGGCCAACCCGGTTGAGCTCGGCCCAGCCGTAGAACTGGCACGTCGCCAATTCGACGAAATCCGCCTCCAGCTCCAGGCACAAGTCGATGATCTGCGCGATCTGGTCGATGTTGTGGCGATGGGTGACGAAGTTCAGCACCATCGGATAACCCTGGGCCTTTACCGCCCGGGCCATCGCCAGTTTCTGGGCGAAGGCCTTGCGCGAGCCGGCGAGCATGTTGTTCACCGCTTCGTCGGCGGCCTGGAAGCTGATCTGGATATGGTCCAGCCCCGCGACCTTGAAATCGTGCACTTTCTGCTCGGTCAGGCCGATGCCCGAGGTGATCAGGTTGGTGTAGTAACCCATGTCCCGGGCGGCTTTGATGAGTTCGGCCAGGTCCTGGCGAACCAACGGTTCACCGCCGGAAAAGCCCAACTGCGCGGCACCCATCTCTCTGGCTTCGCGGAACACCCTGATCCACTCTTCGGTGCTCAGCTCTTCGCCTGATTGGGCAAAGTCCAGCGGGTTGGAGCAATACGGGCATTGCAGCGGGCAACGATAGGTCAGCTCCGCCAACAGCCACAGCGGCGGGCCCGGAGGCGAGTCACTCGATCCAGAATTGAGCATGGGCCACCTCCAGAAACGCCAGCACATCTTCGTCGATCCCCGGTACGCCGGGGAAATTCGCAGACAGTCGATCAATGATCGCCGCGACACTGCGCTGGCCGTCCACCAGATCGAGGATCTGCCCGGCACTGTCGTTAAGTTTGATCATGCCTTCGGGGTACAGCAGCACGTGACAGTCCTGACGAGGTTCCCATTGCAGGCGAAAACCCTGACGCAGCGACGGTGATTGCTCGCGGTTGATCAGGCTCACAGGGCAATCCCCCGGTGCCAGACGTTCTCGGTGGTGACGGTGTGATACGGCGGGCGCTCCAGCTCGTAGGCCATGCTCATGGCGTCGAGCATGCTCCACAGCACGTCGAGCTTGAATTGCAGGATTTCCAGCATGCGTTGCTGGCCTTCGACCGTGACGTAATGCGCGAGGGTGATGCGCAAACCATGCTCGACATCCCGTCGAGCCTGACTCAGGCGATTACGGAAATAGTCGTAACCGCCGACGTCGATCCAAGGGTAATGGGTTGGCCAGGCATCGAGTCGGGATTGGTGGATCTGTGGCGCAAATAGCTCGGTCAGCGAACTGCTGGCGGCTTCCTGCCAACAGGCGCGACGGGCGAAATTGACGTAGGCGTCGACGGCGAAACGGACACCGGGCAGCACCAATTCCTGTGAGAGGATTTGCTCGCGATCCAGCCCCACCGCTTCGCCCAGCCGCAGCCAGGCTTCGATCCCGCCTTCGCTGCCGGGCACGCCGTCGTGATCGAGGATTCGTTGCAGCCATTCCCGGCGCACGTCGCGGTCCGGGCAGTTGGCGAGAATTGCGGCGTCCTTCAGGGGGATGTTCACCTGATAGTAGAAGCGATTGGCGACCCAGCCCTGAATCTGCTCACGACTGGAGCGCCCGCCGTACATGGCTTGGTGGAACGGATGATGGATGTGGTAATAGGCGCCTTTGGCGCGCAGGGCCGCTTCGAATTCGGCGGGGGACATCAGTGTGTCGTTCATTGCGGTTCTCCTGGAAGCACTGCGGTGTCTGTTCTGGCCTCTTCGCGAGCAAGCCCGCTCCCACATTGGTTCTCTGTTGTTCACACATTTTGTGTCCAGTGGAGATCCCCTGTGGGAGCGGGCTTGCTCGCGAAGGGGCCCTCCGCTACAACTCAATACTCATGCCGTCAAACGCCACTTCAATCCCGCGCCGCTCCAGCAGCGCCCGCTCGGCCGAGTCTTCATCGAGGATCGGGTTGGTGTTGTTGATGTGGATCAGCACCTTGCGCTGGCGGGTGAAGCCTTCAAGGATTTCGAGCATGCCGCCAGGGCCGCTTTGCGACAGGTGACCCATTTCACTGCCCAGGTTCTGGCCGACTTCGCAGACTCGCATCTCGTCGTCGCGCCACAAGGTGCCGTCCAGCAACAGGCAATCGGCGCGTTGCATCCAGCTCAGAACCTCGTCGTCGACCTGTCCCAGGCCCGGCGCGTAGAACAGCGAAGCGCCGCTGCGCCGATCTTCGATAAACAAGCCGATGGTGTCGCCCGGCTGCGGATTGCCGCGATTGGGCGAATACGGCGGTGCGTTGCTGAACAAGGGGATCGCGCGAAATCGCAGATGTGCGCAAGCGGCGATGCTGAACGGCTCGCAGTCGAGCCCGACCGGTTGCCACTGCAACCCGCCGTTCCAGTGTTTGAGCATGGTGAACAACGGGAAGCCGCTGCTCAGGTCTTCATGGACCCGTTCGGTGCACCAGACCGAATGAGGGCAGCCTTCGCGCAGACTCAACAGGCCGGTGCAGTGGTCGATCTGGCTGTCCAGCAGGACGACGCCGGCAATCGCAGTATCCCGCACCCGGCGCGCCGGTTGCAGCGGCGCGAAACTCTCAAGTTGCGCGCGAATGTCCGGTGAAGCATTGCACAGCACCCAATCCACACCGTTGTCGCTCAGGGCAATCGAGGACTGGGTGCGCCGTTGGGCCCGCAGGCTGCCATTGCGCATCGCGGCGCACTGGCGGCAGTTGCAATTCCATTGCGGAAAACCACCGCCAGCGGCGGATCCGAGAACGCGAATGTGCATGGGCAATGCTCCAGAAGGCAGGCCCGGCCAACGTAACGGCTGGCCGGGTGAACGATCAGCGGTTGGCGAAATACATCGTCACTTCGAAGCCAATGCGCAGATCGGTAAACGCGGGTTTAGTCCACATGGGTCAATCCTCTTCTTATGCCGGACGATTCCGGTAAAGCCATTAATGCACGGGGGGCCAGGCACCCGAATGCTACTTTCGAACGAGGTGGCGGCGTGCATTGGTAGGGGGTGTCGCCAGATTTTCAGCACACCCAAAACCAATGTGGGAGCGAGCTTGCTCGCGATGGCGGCCTGACAGTCAACATCAATGTTGAAGGTAATGGCCTCATCGCGAGCAAGCTCGCTCCCACAGGTTCTTCAGTGTTCTGCGGAGGTTAGAAGAACCCCATCGGATTGATGTCGTAGCTCACCAGCAGGTTTTTGGTCTGCTGATAATGGTCGAGCATCATCTTGTGGTTTTCACGGCCGACACCGGATTTCTTGTAGCCACCGAACGCGGCATGAGCCGGGTACAGGTGGTAGCAGTTGGTCCAGACACGCCCGGCCTTGATCGCCCGGCCCATGCGGTAGGCACGGTTGATGTCGCGGGTCCACAGACCGGCGCCGAGGCCGAACTCGCTGTCGTTGGCAATCGCCAGGGCTTCGGCTTCGTCCTTGAAGGTGGTGATACCCACCACCGGGCCGAAGATTTCTTCCTGGAACACGCGCATTTTGTTGTGGCCCTTGAGCAGGGTCGGCTGGATGTAATAACCCGTCGACAAGTCGCCCTCAAGACGTTCGGCCGCGCCGCCGGTGAGCAGCTCGGCGCCCTCCTCCTGGGCGATTTTCAGGTACGAGAGGATCTTGTCGTATTGCTGCTCGGACGCCTGGGCGCCGACCATGGTTTCAGTGTCCAGCGGGTTGCCGCGTTTGATCTTGACGATCTTCTTCATCACCACTTTCATGAAGTCGTCGTAGATCGACTCCTGCACCAGCGCTCGCGATGGACAGGTGCAGACTTCGCCCTGGTTGAAGAACGCCAGCACCAGACCTTCGGCGGCCTTCTCGATGAACTGCGGCTCGGCTTGCATGATGTCTTCGAAGAAAATGTTCGGCGACTTGCCGCCCAGTTCGACGGTGCTCGGAATGATGTTCTCGGCCGCGCATTTCATGATGTGCGCGCCAATCGGGGTGGAACCGGTGAAGGCAATCTTGGCGATGCGCTTGCTGGTGGCCAGCGCCTCACCCGCTTCGCGACCGAAGCCTTGAACGATGTTCAGCACGCCGGCCGGCAGCAAATCGGCGATCAGCTCAGCGAAGACCATGATCGACAGCGGCGTTTGCTCGGCGGGTTTGAGTACCACGCAGTTACCGGCGGCCAGGGCCGGGGCAAGTTTCCAGGCGGCCATCAGCAGCGGGAAGTTCCACGGAATGATCTGTCCGACCACGCCCAATGGCTCGTGGAAGTGATAGGCGGTGGTCAGCTCGTTGATCTCGGCGGCACCGCCCTCTTGAGCGCGGATGCAACCGGCGAAGTAACGGAAATGGTCGGCGGCCAGTGGCACGTCGGCGTTGAGGGTCTCGCGCACGGCTTTGCCGTTGTCCCAGGTTTCGGTGACGGCGAGGATTTCCAGGTTCTGTTCGATGCGGTCAGCGATTTTCAGCAGCACCAGGGAGCGGTCCTGCGCCGAGGTCTTGCCCCAGGCATCGGCGGCGGCATGCGCTGCGTCGAGGGCTTTTTCGATGTCGGCGGCGCTGGAACGAGGGAATTCGGCGATCACTTCACCGGTGACCGGCGAAGAGTTGGTGAAGTACTCACCATTGACCGGGGCGACGAACTCGCCGCCGATGAAATTGCCGTAGCGCGGTTTAAACGTAACGACGGCGCCAGGTGTACCAGGTTGTGCGTAGATCATGGTGGGCCTCTGTCTGGGTCGATGCCTGTCGGGCAAACAGGCGATGAATCGATAGTAGAGAGCCCTGCGCGTCAGACGAATGCGCCGTTGGCAGGAGGACTCTCGTTATTTGGTAGTAGATTTGCCCACATCTCCATGTGGCAAATCCTCCCTGTGGGAGCGGGCTTGCTCGCGAAGGCGGTGTGTCAGTCAACCGATGTGTTGAATGTGACGCCGCTATCGCGAGCAAGCCCGCTCCCACAGGGGTTATGCGGTGGACTCAGAGTTAGTGCTTGGCCACTACAAGGTCTTTTGGCAGTTTGAACGTCCAGAGCATGCCGCCCTGGTTGAAGTCCTTGATGCGCTTGGCCACTTCGCCGCCCCACAGCGGAACAGCACCGCCCCAACCGGACAGCACCGAGACGTACTGTTCGCCGTCCATTTCCCACGTCACAGGCGAGCCGAGTACGCCGGAGCCGGTCTGGAATTCCCAGACTTTCTCGCCGGTCTTGGCATTGAACGCCTGCAGGAAACCTTCCGGCGTACCGGTGAACACCAGGTTGCCCTTGGTGGTCAGTACTCCGCCCCACAGCGGCGCGTAGTTCTTGTGGCGCCAGACTTCCTTGCCGGTTTTCGGGTCGATGGCGCGCAGCACGCCGATGTAGTCTTCATTCAACGGTTTGATGGTGAAACCGGCACCGAGGAACGCCGCGCCTTTTTTGTAGGCGATGCCTTCGTTCCAGATGTCCATGCCCCATTCGTTGGACGGCACGTAGAACAGCCCGGTGTCCTTGTTGTAGGCCATCGGCATCCAGTTTTTCGCGCCGAGGAACGCTGGAGCTACGAACACCGAACTGCCTTTGGCTTCGGTGCCGGGCGCGCCTGGGCGACTGGCTTCGTTGTAGATCGGTCGGCCCTCTTTATCCAGGCCGGTGGCCCAGGTGATTTTGTCCACGAATGGGAAGCCGCGAATGAATTTGCCGTTGGTGCGGTCCAGCACGTAGAAGAAACCGTTACGGTCAGCGGTCGCGGCGGCTTTGATCTCTTTGCCGCCTTCGGTGTAGTTGAACGAGACCAGCTCGTTCACGCCGTCATAGTCCCAGCCGTCGTGAGGTGTGCTCTGGAAGTGCCATTTGATGGTGCCGTCATCCGGATTGAGCGCCAGGCGCGACGAGGAGTAGAGGTTGTCGCCAGGGCGCAGGTGCGAGTTCCACGGTGCCGGGTTGCCGGTGCCGAACAGCAGCAGATTGGTTTCAGGGTCGTAGTAGCCGCCTAGCCAAGGGGCGGCGCCGCCGGTTTTCCAGAGGTCGCCGGGCCAGGTTTTGCCGGCTTCACCGCCGGAGATGCCGTTCTCTACCGCTTTGCCGTCCTTGTAGGTGTAGCCCATGTGGCCTTCGACGGTGGGACGGGTCCACAGCAGGTCGCCGTTTTTCGGGTCGTAGGCTTCGATTTTGCCGACCACCCCGAACTCGCCACCGGCGACACCGGTGATCAGTTTGCCGTTGATCACCAACGGCGCGGCACTGATCGAATAGCCTTCCTTGTGGTCGGCAACTTTCTTGCTCCAGACGACCTTGCCGGTGTCTTTGTTCAGGGCCACGAGCTTGGCGTCGAGGGTGCCGAAAATCACCAGGTCGCCGTACAGCGCGACACCACGGTTGATCACGTCGCAGCAAGGGCGGATGTCATCGGGCAGACGCGCATCGTATTGCCAGAGCTTCTTGCCGGTACGCGCATCCACCGCAAACACCCGCGAGTAAGAACCGGTCATGTACATCACGCCGTCCTTGATCATCGGCTGTGCTTGCTGACCGCGTTGTTTTTCACCGCCGAAGGAGAACGCCCAGACCGGCCGCAAGTCCTTCACGTTGTTGACGTTGAGCGTGTCCAGCGGGCTGTAGCGCTGACCCTGGACGCCCAGACCGTTGGTGACGATCTGCTCCGGGTTCTTGGGGTCCTGGAGAATGTCTTGATCGGTGACGCCGGCCAGCGCGGTGCCGGACAACAGCATGGCACTGAGCAGCACGCTCAAGACGAAGGGTTGGCGACGTGCGGGTTGGGTCATGACGGCTACCTCTGCAGTTTTTGTTATACCCGGGAAATTTTCCCGGTCTGGTGCAGATTCTTGGGCGCCGCCGCCCTTGGAACAATTGCCCGCAGTGCTGAGATTGCTAGTTCCTTAGTACCGGGTCGGAGGAGATGAACACCGAATTTCATGATCGACACACACCCCCTGTGGGAGCGGGCTTGCTCGCGAAGGCGGTGTGTCAGTTGACATTGATGTTGCCTGACACGCCGCCTTCGCGAGCAAGCCCGCTCCCACATGGGTTCTCTGCGTGTCACTTTCCTGCGGCGGAATCGACTCGGGTCATTTGGCCGCGCTCGTAACGCGGGTACAGATGGCTGACGCTGCGGATCAGCTCGTAGCGGCTCAGGCTGATCCCGGCGAAACGTTCGGGAATGGGGCTGCGGATCATCTCGGCCATGTCGCTGCCATTGGCGGCGCCATCGCGCATCAACTGATCGAGCCAGCTCAGGTAGTCACGCATTTGCTCGAACGGCTGTCGATCGCTGGCCACCGGTCCATGACCGGGGACGATCAGCGTCCACGGCAAGCCTTGAAGCGTGGCGATGTCCGCCAGCCACACCGCCAACCCCGGACTGTTGGGCGTGGTCAGCGCCCGTTGGTAAAACACCAGATCCCCGGCAAACAGCACGCCGGTTTTCTGGTCGAGAATAGCCAGATCCGCGCCCGTGTGCCCACCCAGGCCCAGCAGACGTAGATCGTGATTCCCAAAACTTCGCACGCCGGGTGTCAGCGTCCGGGTCGGCAACACCACTTCGGTGCCGCGCATCCAGTCGCCCACCAGTCGATACATGTTCTCGGCCATGGCATCGCCCTGCTGATGCAACAGCTCGATGGTGCCGGCCAGCGCACCGATCGGCACGTCAGTGAAGGCCTGGCTGCCGAGTACATGATCAGGATGATGATGGGTCAGCAGCACCTCGATCACCGGTTTATCGGTGGTCGCGGCAATCGCCTTGCGCATCGCGTCGCCGTAGCGTTTCGACGGCCCGGTGTCGATCACCACCACCCCCTGCTCGGTGACGATGAACGCCGTGTTGACGATGTTGCCGCCGTTGGCCTTGGCGAAATTGTCGGTGCTGCCTTCCAGCAGCCAGGTGTCTTCCGCGATCTGCCGGGGCCTGAGTGAGTAGTCGAGATCGGCCAGGGCCGGCAGGCTCAGGCTCATAAACAACAGCAGCATCCAGCGCATCACGCGCTCCTTTGGTTCAGGGTATGGCCGCATCGAATTGATTGCCGCTGTTGTCGCGTAGCAACAGACGCGTCTGCCCTGCTCCTTCGATATCAAAGGCCAGGCTGGGGTTTTCGCTGACGGCGGGAAACAGCTCCAGACGGGCCAGCAGCTGATCGTTCTGATCCCGCAGTTCGGCATGGTTGATGAAGAATTCCGGGATGCCGCTGACCATGCCGTTGTCCATCGGGTGCGCCACCTGCAAGCGCACGCGGCTGAATTCGCCACGGGGATAACGACCGCCCAGCACTTCGCCAATGTGCTCTTCCCAGCCCGGCTGAGTGCGCACCACACTCGGCGCCGTGCAACCGCCGCCGGCCGCATCGATCAGGGTCGAGCCGACATGCCAGACCCCATCGCGGGTCGGTACCGCCGCGCGCAACGGCGTGGCCTGTTCGATACGGATGCGGATCGACAGCCACGGCAGCACCCGGTCCAGCGGCTGGAAATCGACAATTTTCGGCAACGGGTTGAGTTCAGCCCAGGCGAGGATTTTCACCACCTCGCCCTTGAACGCTCGCGCGTCGATTTCCAACGGCACTTGCCGGGCGTCTTCGGCGAACGGTGGCGCGAGCAGCTTGACCCGCTCGTCGAACACGAACGGCGCATCGCCGAGCATCTGCTTGTGATAGAAGGCCCACATCACCGACGGCACCGGGTCTTTGCCCGGGTCGATGTCCACGGCGTGCGCGGCGATGGGTAGCCAACAGGCCAATAGACAACCTGCTCGCCAGTTCACTATTGATACATCTCGGGCACGTCATAGCGCAGGCCGTAATGGCCATAAATGGTTTTGACCGAGCCCTCGCGGATCAAGGCTTCCAGCGCCTCTTCCACGGCATAGGCCAGTTGACGGTTGCTTTCGTGCACCGCCATGCCGATCTCCCAAAGTTGCTTGCCCATGTTCGGGTAGGCGTTTTCCGCCAGCGCCACTTGCGGGTCCGCCGCTTCATGCACTTGCCAGTCGATCTCGCCGCGCATGGCCATGACCGCGTCGACTTCACCGGCCTTCATGGCCGCGAACGCTTGAGGTACACCGGAATAGTGATGCGTTTTGGCGGCGAGCATGCCGCTGAACACCGAGGTCAGGTAGAACGACGGCACGCTGTCGACTTCGACGCCGATCGGATGGTGCTCGAACACCGCGACGCTGCCCACAGACTCCAGCCGGCGGCGGTCATAGGCGACCTGCCATTGTTCGTTCTGGTACGGCCCGAACATCACCACATGGCCGTTTTCCAGCTCACCCAGTTCATTGCGCTTCTGCGCGTAATCGCGATCGTACGGCACGCGCATCATCAGGTCGGCCAGTTGCAGATCGTGCAACTGACTGGCACGCCAGATGTAATCGCGCAGGTCGTCGTCGAGCTTCTCGCCGGCCGGCGCCCAAATCAACGTCAGCCTCACGCCGAGAGCATTGGCCAAGGCCTGGGCGAGTTCGACATCAACGCCACGGGCCTGGCCGGCGTCTTCAAAACTGTAGGGGGCGAAGTCCTTGTAGACCGCCACTTTCAGCTCCCCGGCGGCGATCATTTCGTCATAGGTACGGACCTGCGCCTGCACTGCCTGGCAGCACAGCAACACAGCGCTGATCAACACAGCGAGCAGGCGCATGGGTTACTCCTCGACGTGAACGCTGTCCAGGTAAGTACGCACCGCCCACAAAGCTTCCTGGCTCAGGTATTCGGCCATCTTCGGCATGTAGACCCGGCCGTCACGCACGGCGCCGTGGCGCACGCGTTCGACGAACCACTCATCTCCGGCATCAGCGACATCGAGCATGCGCAAATCGGGGGCGATGCCGCCGGATTTGGCTTCCAGGCCATGGCAGGCCGCGCAGTTCTGGTTGTACGCCGAGGAGCCGATTTCCAGGGCCTTATCGTGTTCCGGCGAAGTGCGGTATGGGTTCACCGATGCCCAACCATCGGCATCGAGCGATACGCCGGCGTCCTTGATCGGGGTCAGGCCCGGGGTTTCCACCGCTTGCGGCACCACATTGCCGTGGGCCCAGACGGAACCTGCGCTGATAAATCCGGCCAGCAGTCCGGCAACGAGTAAGGCGTTGCGTTTTGTTTTCATTGTTATGCCCTCTTGATTGCACGCAAAACCTCTTTGAAGAGGCTATGGCACCCATCTTAGGAAGGGCTTCGCGCAAGCCCTATGCTGCTTTGGTGGTCGCCGTCTAGTCCCTTGGTAGTAGGGCCTGTGGCGCGCACCCGGGTACGCTTCCGGCGCCTTTACTACCTTGGTACTGACTCACTGGTACTTTCTGCATATTTCCTTCTGCCTCACAGCGTTCCTATGCTGGCGCTACCTGTAATGGAGTGCCCTATGCGCCAGCTTGCCCCTTACGCCCTGATCTACCTGTTGGCGATTGCCTGTGCCGCCGGGCTGCCGACCCAGAGCCAGGCTGCCGACGCGCCGTTGCAGGTGCAGATCGGCTACCTGGGCTATCGCCCCGACCCGGGCCCGTTGCTGTCGAACGTCATTCCCGAGCCGGTCGATGCCGGGCTGCGTGGCGCCGAACTGGCGATCACTGACAGCAACAGCACCGGGCGTTTTCTCAACCAGAGCTACAGCCTGGTCAGCGCCAACGTCGACAATCCGGATGCCCTGGTCGAAGCGGCCAAGGCTCAGCATGAACAAGGTCTGCGTCTGTTTGTAGTCAACGCACCGGCCGCCAGCCTGCGCCAACTCAGCGCCGTGCTGCCCGACAGCTTGCTGTTCAACGCCGGCAGCCCCGACGACAGCCTGCGCACCACCGACTGCCTGCCGAACGTGCTGCACAGCCTGCCAAGTCGGGCGATGCTCGCCGATGCGCTGGCGCAATTTCTGGTGGTGCGCAAATGGCAGCGGGCGCTGCTGATCGTTGGCCCGACCCCGGACGATCAAGCTTATGCGGCCGCCGTACGCCGAGCCGCCAAACGCTTCGGCCTGAAACTGGTCGCGGAAAAAGCCTGGAGTTTCGACAACGATCAGCGCCGTAGCGCCCAGGCCGACATGCCGCTGTTCACCCAGACCGCCGAGTACGACGTGGTGCTGGTGGCGGATGAACGCGGTGATTTCGGCGAATACGTGCCCTACCAGACTTGGTACCCACGGCCGGTCGCCGGCACGCAGGGGCTGACCCCGGTGGGCTGGCACAAAACCGTGGAAACCTACGGCGCCGCCCAGTTGCAGAAACGCTTCGAAGCCCTGACCGGGCGCTGGATGAATGACCGCGATTTCGCCGCGTGGATCGCCGTGCGCAGCATCGCCAGTGCGGTGAGCAAACTGCGTCAGGTCGATCCGATGGCGATCCGTACGCTTGAAATCAGCGATCAATTGCCGCTGGACGGTTTCAAGGGTCGCAAGCTCAGCTATCGACCGTGGAACGGCCAGTTGCGTCAGCCGATCCCCATTGTGCAACCCCGGGCGTTGGTCAGCACTTCGCCCCAGGACGGTTTCCTGCACCCGTCCAACGAAATGGACAGCCTGGGCTACGACAAACCCGAAGTGACCTGTCGCTTTCCCTAATCCAATTTTCCACAAGAACGACAACAAAAAGGAATCCACCATGCGCCGCACCCTGCTCTGCCGCTCCCTATTTTTCTGGGCCCTGCTGCTCGCCGCCGGGCAGGCCGCGGCCAGCATTGCCTGGGTCTCCAACGAAAAGGACAACAGCCTCAGCCTGATTGACCTGCAGACCCTGCAAGTCACCGACACCTTGCCTGTTGGCCAGCGCCCACGCGGCCTGCTGCTGTCCCACGACAATAAGCTGCTGTACATCTGCGCCAGCGACTCGGACCGGGTCCAGGTGATGGACGTTGCCACGCGCAAAATCATCAAAGAGCTGCCCTCGGGCAAAGACCCTGAGCAGTTCGCCCTGCACCCCAACAATCGCTGGCTGTACGTTTCCAACGAAGACGATGCGCTGGTGACGGTGATCGACACCGAAACCTCCAAGGTGCTGAGCCAGATCAACGTCGGCGTCGAACCCGAAGGCATGGCCGTCAGCCCCGACGGCAAGTGGGCGGTGAACACCAGCGAAACCACCAACATGCTGCACTGGATCGACACCAGCACCCAGACCCTGGCCGACAGCACGCTGGTGGATCAGCGGCCGCGCTTCGTCGAGTTCACGCCGGATGGATCGAAGCTCTGGGCCTCGGCGGAAATCGGCGGCACGGTGACCATTCTCGACGTCGCCACCCGCAAGATCCTCAAGACCCTGACCTTCCAGATCAAGGGCGTGCACCCGGATAAGGTTCAACCGGTGGGCATCAAACTCAGCGCCGACGGCAATTACGGTTTCGTCGCCCTCGGCCCGGCCAATCATGTGGCGGTGATCGACGCCAAGACATTCGAGATTCTTGATTATCTGTTGGTCGGGCGACGGGTCTGGCAGATGTCGTTTACCCCGGATCAAAAGCAATTGCTGGCCACCAATGGCGTCAGCGGCGACGTGTCGGTGATCGATGTCGACAGCCTCAAGGTCACCCAATCGATCAAGGTCGGGCGTTATCCGTGGGGCGTGGTGGTGACCCCATGAACGCACTCGAAGTCAGCGAGCTGAGTTTCGCTTATGGTGCGAAAGAGGCGTTGCGCCAGGTGAGTTTCAGCCTGGCACCCGGCCGTTTTGCTGCATTGCTGGGGCCGAACGGCGCGGGCAAATCGACGCTGATTGCCCTGCTCACTCGACTCTACGACGTGCAGCGCGGTGACATCCGCGTTGGCGGCTGTTCACTGCGCAACGCGGCGCGTCCGGCGCTCAAGCAATTGGGTGTGGTGTTTCAGCAAAGCACATTGGATCTGGACCTCAGCGTCGAGCAGAACCTGCGCTATCACGCCGCACTGCATGGGATGTCCCGACGTCAGACCAGCCTGCGGGTCGACGCCGAACTGGCACGTCAGGCCTTGACCGAACGCCGTCGCGAGCGGGTTCGCGAACTCAATGGCGGCCACCGTCGCCGGGTGGAAATCGCCCGCGCGTTGCTGCATGAACCGCGCCTGCTGCTGCTCGACGAGGCCAGCGTCGGCCTCGACCCGGCCAGTCGGCTGGCGCTCAATCAGCACATCCGCAGTTTGTGCCGCGAGCAGAACATCAGCGTGCTCTGGACCACCCATTTGCTGGATGAAGTGCAGCCCAGCGACGACTTGTTGATCCTTCATCAGGGCCGATTGGTCGCCAGCGGACAAGCCGACGCCCTGAGCCTGGAACACGGCGGCGACCTTGGTTCGGCCTTCACTCGACTGACGACTTCAGGAGCCGCCCAATGAATGCCTACTGGCAATGTTTCAGCGGAATCGTGCTACGCGAATGGCTGCGTTTTGTGTTGCAGCGCACGCGGTTTCTCAGTGCGCTGGTGCGGCCGTTGTTGTGGCTGCTGGTGTTCGCCGCCGGTTTTCGCGCGGCACTCGGGATCGCGATCATCGAGCCCTATGACACCTACATTCCCTACGAGGTCTACATCATCCCTGGCCTTGCCTGCATGATCCTGCTGTTCAACGGCATGCAAGGTTCGCTGTCGATGGTCTACGACCGGGAAATGGGCAGCATGCGCGTGCTGCTGACCAGCCCTCTGCCCCGTACTTTCCTGCTGTGCAGCAAACTGTTGGCCACCTCGTTGATCTCGCTGTTGCAGGTCTACGCCTTTCTGGCGATTGCCTGGGTGTACGGCGTGCAGCCACCGGCCATGGGGCTGTTGATCGCGTTACCGGCATTGCTGCTGGTGGCTTTGATGCTCAGCGCGTTGGGCCTGTTGCTGTCGAACGCGATCCGTCAGCTGGAGAACTTTGCCGGGGTGATGAATTTCGTGATCTTCCCGCTGTTTTTCCTGTCGTCGGCGCTGTATCCGCTGTGGAAAATGCGCGAGTCCAGCGAGTGGTTGTACTGGTTGTGCGCGTTGAACCCGTTCACCCATGCGGTGGAACTGGTGCGGTTTGCCCTGTATGAACGCTTCAATCCGTTGGCGCTGGCGGTGTGCGTGGGGCTGACGCTGGTATTCGCCCTGCTCGCCGTGTTCACCTTTAACCCGCAACACGCCGCCCTGCGCAAAACCAACTGACAACACAGATCCAATGTGTGTGCGGGCTTGCTCGCGAATGCGGCTTCACATTCAACATTTACGTTGACTGACACACCGCCTTCGCGAGCAAGCCCGCTCCCACATAAAGCAACCAGCGATCAGGTGAAATTACTACTTTAGTACTGGTTTCCCTGTCTATCGTCGCATTCCAATCGCACCGAGACTGGCATGTAATAGGTTCATAACTATAAGGATTGAACCCCATGCCGCGTGCCCGACGTCGTCTGCTGCGCCCTTCTCTCGCTGCGCTATCGCTGAGCCTGTTGTTGGGCGTCGCGCAGGCCGAAACACCGCTGTTTTCCGCTGACGGCTATCGCATCGGTCTGTACCGCAGCCCGACCCCGAATCAAGTCCAGGGCGCCGGCATCATCGATACCGCGGCCCTGCAGACCCTGCTGACCCAGACACCGCGTCCGGTGCTGATCGACGTCTACCGCCGCCAGTGGTTGCAAGGACGTTTCATCGAGGACCAGCCCCACGAAAACCTCCCCGGCAGCCATTGGCTGGCCAATACCGGCGACGGTGACCTGACGCCCGACTGGCAGGACTATTTTGCGCGTAAGCTGAACACATTGACCGCAGGTGATCTCGCGCAACCGCTGGTCTTCTACTGCCGCTCCGATTGTTGGCCGAGCTGGAACGCCGTGAAGCGCGCCGCCGCCATGGGCTATAAGACTCTGTATTGGTATCGCGACGGCCTGGACGCCTGGCAGGCCGCCAACCTGCCCGTAACGCCCGCCCAGCCCGAGCCCTTCCCCTGACCTTATGCGTGCGAGTTGTTGCCACACCCTAATCAAAATAATGAGATGAAAGGCTATGTACAAAATTCTGATTGCCGACGATCACCCGCTGTTTCGCGAAGCCATACATAACGTCATCAGCGATGGCTTTCCGGGCAGCGAGGTGATGGAAACCGCCGACCTCGACAGCGCTCTGGTGCTGACGCAGGAACACGACGACCTGGACCTGATCCTGCTCGACCTGAACATGCCCGGCATGCACGGCCTCAATGGCCTGATCAACCTGCGCAACGAGGCGCCGACCATTCCGGTGGTGATCGTCTCGGCCGAACAGGACAAACAAGTCGTGCTGCAAGCCATCACTTACGGCGCGGTGGGTTTCATCACCAAATCCTCGCCACGGGTGCAGATGACCGAGGCCATCCAGCAGATCCTCAACGGCAATGTCTACTTGCCGCCGGACATCATCCGCACACAAAAATGCGGTACAAGGCGCATGAACGATGCCCCGAGCTTCCCCCCTGAATTGCTCCAGGCCTTGACCCGCAAGCAGTTGCTGGTGCTCGAACGCATGACCAAGGGCGAGTCGAACAAACAGATCGCCTACACCCTGGAAATCGCCGAAACCACGGTCAAGGCCCACGTCTCGGCAATCCTGCGCAAACTCAATGTGCACAATCGGGTGCAGGCGATTTTGAGTGCCGGGGATATTGATTTCGGGTCTTACTTACGGCGTTGAGACCGAGTCGCCCCCTTCGCGAGCAAGCCCGCTCCCACATTGGATCTGAGTGAACTCGGTCAAATGTGGGAGCGGGCTTGCTCGCGAAGGGGCCAGCACTGACACCAATAGAATCAAGGCCTGCCGAGCAAATGGCTCATCGCCGTCTTGAGCTTCATCGGCCGCACCGGTTTGTGCATCAGGGTGTGGCCCAGCTCACGAATCTGCTGCTTGAGTTCATTGCTGTAATTAGCGGTGATCATCATCGCCGGAATCGCCGAACCGCGACGGGCGTTGATCCTGGCCACGGCATCGACGCCGTTCTGATCGTCATTCAGGTGATAGTCGGCAATCAGCAAGTCTGCTTCTTCGTGATAGTTGTCCACTTGCCGCGCCAGGTCCTCCTCGGACAGCGCTGTGACCACCAGACACCCCCACCCTTCGAGCAACGTGCGCATGCCGGCGCAAATGGCCGCGTCGTTGTCCAGCACCCACACCCTCGCCCCACGCAGACGTTCAAGCATCGGTTCACTCATCAGCAGACTCGGCAGCGTCTTGGGTGCCGTGGCGCTGAGCGGCACTTCGACCGAGAACATCGAGCCCTTGCCCGGCCACGAACGCACATGAATGCGGTGACCGAGAATCCCGGCAATCTTTTCCACAATCGCCAGACCCAGGCCTAACCCGCGATCCTGATCTGGACGCTGTACATCACCGCGTTTGAACTCCTGAAAAATCTCCTCGCGGCGGTTTTCGGCGATACCCATGCCGCTGTCCCAGACCTCGATCGACAGGCGCTGGTGATGACGCCGACAACCGAGCACCACACGACCGCTGTAGGTGTAGCGAATGGCGTTGCTCAGCAGATTTCGAAGAATCCGCGCCAGCAACTGAATGTCGCTGCGCACCAGCGCGGAACAAGGGATGAAATGCAGCTCCAGGCCTTCGCTGCGGGCCACCTGGGTGTACTCGGCCGAGAGGTTTTCCAGCAATTCGCTCAGGGCAAACGGCGCAATGTCGGCCTTGATCACCCCGGCATCCAGCTTGGAGATGTCCACCAGCGTACCCAGCAGGTTCTCCACGTCTTCCAAGGAGTTGCTGACATTACGCACCAAAATCGCATTGGCCACCGGCTCCCGCCGTTCGAGCAACGCGCTGGTAAACAGCCGCGCGGCGTTGAGCGGTTGCAGCAGGTCATGACTGACGGCAGCAAGAAACTTGGTCTTCGACAGGTTGGCCTGTTCGGCTTCGAGCTTGGCTTCACGCAGGCGAGATTCCGCCCGCCGACGCTCGTCGATCTCGCGTAGCAACTGGTCATTGAGCGTGGTCAGTTCTGCCGTCCGTTCACGCACCCGCAACTCTAGATTCTGATAGGCCTGATGCAGCGCTTCAGCGGTGCGGCGGCGTTCGGTGATGTCGCGGATCAACACGAAAATCCCCACCACTTCCCCGGTGGCCAGGCGATTGGGTACGTAGGAGCGCAGCATGTAGCGCTCCTGATTGTTGATGTTGGTTTCGGCGAACTCGAACGTCACGCTCTCACCGGCCAAGGCCCGGGCCACGTAGGCTTCCAGGCGCTGGTAATGCTGTTCGCTGTGGACTTCGCGCAGGCTCTGACCAAGCATCACGCCCCGAGGCCAGCAGTACCATTCTTCATACACCTTGTTGGTGAACTCGTAGACCAGATCGGCATTCAGGTAGGCAATCAGCGCCGGCACATGGTCGGTGATCAGGCGAATCCAGCGCTCGCTTTCGCTCAGCGCTTCGGCGTGTTGGTAGCGTTCGGTGATGTCGGTGAAGGTGTTGACGAAACCGCCGGTGGGCAATGGATGGGTGCGGATTTCCAGCACCCGGCCATCGTAGAGGCGCTGCTCGCATTCCTGCACGTGCCGCCCGTTTAGATCCCGACTGGCCGGGGTCAGCAGGTTCAATTCGCTGTCGCCGATCACTTCGGCAAACGGACGATGGGCCGCCACCGGGGCCAGGCCGCTGAGTTCGAGGAAACGCCGGTTCCACAACTCCAGGATGCCCTCGGCGTTGACCATGGCCACGCCTTGGGACAGGTTGTCGACCGCCCGTTGCAACAAATGGGATTTCTGCGCGACCGCCTGCTCGCGGCGCACGGTTTCGCTGAGTTTGACGTCGGTAATGTCGGTGAACAGGATCACCCGCCCGCCTTCCTGAGTCGGTCGTTCGCTGACTTGCAACCAGCGACCGTCCTGCAAGCGATAGAGCAGGTTTTCGTCGGCATGCCCACGCGGCTCTTCAGTGAACAGCCCGGTGGCGGACATCAGCCGCTTGACCTCGGCCAGGCGCATGCCGGCGTTGATCCGCACCCGGCTGTTGCCCCAGAACGCCTTGAAACGGCTGTTGAACAGCACGATCCGCTGGTCCGCATCGAAGAGCACAAACGCATCGGAAATGCTCTCGATGGCATCGATCAAATGCTGATGCGCGGTTTCCGCCCGCAGGCGCGCCTCGCTGAGCAAGTGATTGCCCGACTTGAGTTCAGCCATGGCCTGGTTCAAGGCGTCGGTGCGCTCACGCACCTGCTCGGCCAGCACCACCGAGTGCTGGAACGCCGCGTAAGGGTCATTGCCGCGGGTGATGCCGGACTCGATCCGCTCGATCAGCGCGCCATTGATACGCTGCAGTTTGTGGTTGTCGCGCTGCAGGCTGGCGATCTGTGCCTGAAGCTCAACGGTGTCCAGGGGACCGGCCTCGGGCAATGGCAACCCCGGTGAAGGTCTGGTTGATGTGCATGCCATTGAACTGTTCTCCGTAGGTGTTGAAACCCATCACCCGTTGGTCACGCAAAAACGTTCCGATCTGTTCCAGACTGCCGCCGTCTTCCAGTTCCAGACGCCTGAGAAAGCAGTCGCAGCCGATGGTCAGCAACAGATCGCCGAGGCGCTCCTGCAAGCCTTCGAACAGGGTTTGCAGGTTCGGCAGCATCGGGCCTGGCGTCATGACCGTGAGGACGATGCCGTTTTCCACCGCGCAGTAGAAACTCAGGCTCAGGTCCGGATGAACCTGCTGGATGGCGCGCACGTAATACTGATCATTGATCCGCACGGCCAAAGGATGCGCGGCGAAGATCCGATGATCGAGCTCCGCCACTGGCACGCCAATGTGCCGGGCGTACTCCTCGGCGGCCGGCTCGGCATTGAGTTCAAAGACCCGGCGTGAGGCGCTGTCGGCCCCGGTGACCACCAGTTTTTCTGCTCGGGGCAGAATGTGGTGGGTGGTGAAAACTTCGAAATCCAGCCAGGTATTGACCAGCACCACCACCGCCGCGCCGCTGTGGAACTCGCCATTGAAATAGACGTGAGTGTGGGTCAGGTAATTGTCATCGCCGGCCGAACCGCCGAAATGCGGAATGTCGCCCAACGCTGCACTGAGGGCCGCGAGGACCATTTCTTCACGACTGGACAAACCATCGAGCAGGGTCAACGCAAAGCTGTTGCCCTTGATCGGCGCCTGGGTGTTGCTGCGACAGCCACTGACCAGTCGCTCGACCATTTGCTGGGCGTCGATCAGGCTGAAACGCTCCATTTCGGAGATCAGTTCGGCGTCGATGGAGAAATGCCGATGGTCGAAGCCCACCGCGGTCACGCAATTGCGGCCGTAGCCCAAGGGCGTGATTTCCCCGGCGCTGGTGCAACCCACCAGGCGAATGCCGCCGAAGCTTTGTTGCAAGGCCTGGCCCAGCGCCTGCAAGTCGTACTCGGCGGAACAGAAGAACAGCACGAAGCCCAAGTGCGGGTGCAACAGTTGTCGCGCCAGCTCCTGGGCCACCTGTTGGGCATCGGTGGCCTGGGACATTGCGCTGACCACACCTTCATCACTCTGGACCTGCTGCATCGTCGCCTCCCGCAGGTGCGAATGTATGAGGTTCGAGTGTACGAAGCCTGTGAGCTGCTACGTATGCTACTTGGGTAGCGGGTAGCCGCTTCGATGGGATTAGAGCGGTGCTCAGGATCTACAACACCACACATCCCCTGTGGGAGCGGGCTTGCTCGCGAAGGCGGCCTTTCAGTCAACTTTGATGTCGCCTGACACTGCGCTTTCGCGAGCAAGCCCGCTCCCACAGGGATCTGCATGATGCCAATGACAGGGTTACCAGGTCAGCACAGCTCCCACCGCAAAGGTGTCGGTGTCTTCGTCCTGGGCATTGGTGTCGTGGCCGTTGATTGCGAACTGGTTGTACTCGGCCACCAGCTTGAGGTTGTCATTGACGTCATGGAACAGCGCAATGCCGCGTGTTTCGTAGTTCGCGCCGCTGCCGACCACGCCGTTGCCATCGTCGTTGGTCTTGCCGTAAGACAAGGCCAACCGGTTCTTGCCCAGTTTGTAGGAGCCCTGCAGCAGGTAACCGTCGCTGTCGACGTTGCGCAGGGTCGGTTCGCCGGCGTTGTTGGTGAAGAACGGGTTGATGCCCTTGGCCTGGAAGCCGGAGCCGGTGAGGGACAAGCCGCCCATTTTCGCCTGCACGCCATAGCCGACGCCTTTGGAGGTGACGGACTGGACGGTGGAATCGGTATTGTCCGACGTCTGGTAGCTGCCGTTGACCCAGCTGTAGATCTTCGCCCCGGCAACGTCGAACTGATAGGTGATCTCGCTCTCGGTACGCGGGTTCTCTTGGTAAGCCTTGCCTGTCGGGCTGCTGTCGTTGGTGTCCACCGGGTCCATGATCCCCACGGCCACCCGCAAACCCTCCATCACCGGCGTGCGGTAGGTGATCTGCGACGTCGGGAACGGGTACGGATAGCCCGTGCCGATGTTGCCGAACGACACCCCCCCACCATCCACCAGCCCCAGGGAATCGCTGACTTGGCCGTAACCGGCGAGCATTTCATCCAGCAGGATGTTGGAACGGGCGAACAGACCGAAGTCCTTGCCGATCAGCACTTCGCCCCACTCCGGGTTGGCCACGGTGCCGTAGAACTGCCGCACGTCGATGGCGGTGTCGGTGCCGTTGGTTTCACTGTCGTTGATGGTCACCCAGAAGGAGGACCGGGCGCCGAGCTTGAGGTCGTCGATCTGCTTGCTCATGTTGAAGCCCAGATAGTTGGGCAGAAACCCCATCTTCACACGCGCCTGTCGCCGGTCGAACTGGTCGCCGGCACGGTCCACTTTGCTGTTCACATAGAAGGCGTTGATGTAGCCGTCGGTGGAAAACGTGGTCTGGTCCTTGTCGTACAGCACGATCTCGGCTTCGGCCATTGAGCTCAAACCGAGGGTCGACAGGCTGGCGATGAAGGCAGGCAAGAAACGATGCTTGATGTTCTTATTGTTGTGCATGACGCGCTCCGCAGCTGGGGACTGGATGTCGGAGGCGATTATCGAAAGCTGACCGGCGGCGTCATACGCTGCCTTGGAGGCGGTTTTGAACTGCTTTGGAGTGGCAGGTAATGCGCGACAAGTTCGGTGTAAGACCCTCCGTCGACGAGGCCCGAAACTTAAGGTGTACGCCTGTGGAACGGACTGGCGTCCACAGGAACCGGTACTTGCTAGACGCCCGCTCTAAACAGCATGTAAGCGGCGACCACGACACAGATGCTGGCGAAGCCGATCTGCAATCCCCGGGCCGGTACTCGCGCGCAAAGTCCTCGGCCAATGATCATGCCGACGATGCTCGCGACGATAAACGCCACGCCCAAACCGTCGATTCGCACCCCGGCCTGAAACGCGCCGATCACGCCGATGGCGGAAATCAGGCTGATCACCATCAAGGACGTGGCAACAATCCCGCGCATCTGCACATCGGTCAGCTGCTTGAACGCCGGGACGATCAGGAAGCCGCCGCCCACCCCGAGCAGCCCGGAGACCACACCGGTCACCGCGCCCAATGCAGCGAGGGTCGCGGTGCACTTGGCGGTCCAGGAAAAGCGCCCGGTCTGCTGATCGAGCATGCAGTTCTTCTGGCCCCAGTTGGCGTGCCCGTGGTCGCTTGGACCTTCGTCCTGGCGCTCACGACGCAGCATCCGCCAGGCCACCATGACCATCAGCAGACTGAACAGAATCATCAGGATTTTTTCCGGCAACTGATGGGCGAAGTAGATGCCGATCGGCGAAAAAATCGCCCCCAGCAGGGCGATCAGCAACGCTGCGCGGTAGCGCACCAGACCATGACGCAACCCGTCAATGGCGCCGACAGCCGCAGCACTGCCCACCGCGAACAGTGCGACCGGTGCAGCCTGGGTCATGGTCAAACCCAGCCCCAGCACCAAGGCCGGCACCGCAAGAATCCCGCCACCTGCGCCGGTCAAACCGAGTACCAACCCCATCACCACGCCAAAAAAACTCGCCAGGAACATAAAACACTCGTGATCTGCAAAAAAAGCCGGGAGCGCCCGGTATCGATGACTGACAGGATAGAGCCCGCACAACTTTTTTCATTAATTGAATTGATGCGGGCTGGTCAGCGCAGGGAAAATGAAACTACCCTCATGGCTTGTCCTAAAAGAAAACGGCCATCATGCCCGCCTTGATTGAAGCTTTTTTAGACCCTGCCTCGTCGACCTTCAGCTACGTCATCTACGAGCACGATGGCGGGCACTGCGCCATCGTCGACCCGGTGCTCGACTACGACCCCGCCGCCGGGCGAACCGCCACCACCCAGGCCGACAAGATCATCGCCTTCGTTCGCCAACATCAGCTGCACGTGCAATGGCTGCTGGAAACCCACGCCCATGCCGATCACCTGTCCGCCGCACCGTATTTGCGTCGGGAACTGGGCGGGAAGATTGCGATTGGTCAGTCGATCAGCAAGGTTCAGGGCGTGTTCAAGACATTGTTCAACCTTGAGCCGGAATTTCGCAGTGACGGTTCACAGTTCGACCATCTGTTCGCGCCGGACGAATCATTCAGGATCGGCAACCTCAAGGCCACGGCCCTGCATGTTCCCGGCCACACGCCAGCGGACATGGCCTATCTGATCGACAGCGATGTGATTCTGGTGGGCGATACGCTGTTCATGCCGGATGTGGGCACCGCGCGCTGCGACTTTCCCGGCGGCAATGCCAACCAGATGTTTGCCTCGATTCGAAAACTGCTGGCCTTCCCTACCGGCGTGAGACTTTATGTCTGCCACGATTACCCGCCCGCAGACCGCGAACCTCAGTGCATGAGCACGGTGGGCGAGCAGTGCAAAAACAACATTCATATCCATGACGGTATCGATGAAGCCGCGTTCGTCACCATGCGCACCCAGCGCGATGCGGGGTTGGGCATGCCGACGCTGTTGCTGCCGGCGATCCAGGTGAATGTGCGGGCGGGGAATTTGCCGCCGGCCGAGGGCAATGGCGTGACCTACCTCAAAATCCCGATCAATAAGCTTTGAGATCAAAAGATCGCAGCCTCGTTTCACTCGACAGCTCCTACATTGATCGCGTGCGTACGCTGAACCCCTGTAGGAGCTGTCGAGTGGAACGAGGCTGCGATCTTTGATCTTGCCTTTAGGCGAGGGTCAAGCCGTTGGCCGGCAACGGCAGCGCAGTTTTATAGCGCACTTGTTTGAGCGCAAAGCTCGACCGAATGTTCGCCACGCCGGGCACCTTGGTCAAAAAGTCCATCATGAAGCGCTCCAGCGACTGAATGGTCGGCACCAGCACCCGAATCAAATAGTCCGGGTCGCCGGCCATCAAATAGCATTCCATCACTTCCGGGCGATCCGAGATCGCTTCCTCGAAGTGCTGCAACGCCTCCTCCACCTGTTTTTCCAGGCTGACGTGAATGAACACGTTCACATGCAGCCCCAGCAGCTCGGCATCCAGCAGCGTCACTTGCTCACGAATCAGGCCCAATTCTTCCATCGCCTTGACCCGGTTGAAGCACGGAGTTGGCGACAGATTGACCGAGCGCGCGAGGTCGGCGTTGGTGATGCGCGCGTTCTCCTGAAGGCTGTTCAAAATGCCGATATCGGTACGGTCCAGTTTGCGCATGAGACAAAACCACCTGTTTTTTATGTTTATGCAGATTTTTTATCCTCAAATGATCGCCAACGCAACGAAACAGAGAGAAATATTCTTCTTGGCCCGGCCTATGATTGTTGTAGGACAAGATTTCTTTTATCGAAGAATGACGGTCAGCTCACTACAAGAAATTCACAAGATCGAGCGTAGAAGCCATGAACCAAGCGTACGAACCGCTGCAACTGCACGTTCCCGAACCATCGGGCCGTCCTGGCTGCAAAACCGACTTCTCCTACCTGCGTCTGACCGACGCCGGCACGGTGCGCAAACCCCCAATCGACGTTGAACCGGCCGACACCGCTGATCTGGCCAAGGGCCTGATTCGCGTGCTCGATGACGAGGGCAATGCCCTCGGTCCTTGGGGCGAAGGCGTGCCGGCCGAGATCCTGCGTAAAGGCATGCGCGCCATGCTCAAGACGCGGATCTTCGACAACCGCATGGTGGTCGCCCAGCGCCAGAAAAAAATGTCGTTCTACATGCAGAGCCTTGGCGAAGAAGCCATCGGCAGCGCCCAGGCCCTGGCCTTGAACATCGACGACATGTGCTTCCCCACCTACCGTCAGCAAAGCATTTTGATGGCGCGTGAAGTACCGCTGGTGGACCTGATTTGCCAATTGCTGTCCAACGAGCGCGATCCGCTCAAGGGCCGCCAGCTGCCGATCATGTATTCGGTCAAAGACTTCGGCTTCTTCACTATTTCCGGCAACCTCGCCACCCAATTCGTACAAGGCGTGGGCTGGGGCATGGCCTCGGCGATCAAGGGCGACACCAAAATCGCCTCGGCCTGGATCGGCGACGGCGCTACCGCTGAATCCGACTTCCACACCGCCCTCACCTTCGCCCACGTTTACCGTGCGCCAGTGATCCTCAACGTGGTCAACAACCAGTGGGCAATCTCCACGTTCCAGGCGATTGCCGGTGGTGAAGCCACCACGTTTGCCGGTCGTGGCGTCGGTTGCGGCATTGCCTCCCTGCGGGTCGATGGCAACGATTTCGTCGCGGTCTACGCCGCCTCTGCCTGGGCCGCCGAACGTGCGCGCCGCAACCTCGGCCCGACCATGATCGAATGGGTCACCTACCGCGCCGGTCCGCACTCGACTTCTGATGATCCGTCCAAATACCGTCCTGCCGACGACTGGAGCTACTTCCCGTTGGGCGACCCGATTGCGCGCCTGAAGCAGCACCTGGTGAAAATCGGTCAGTGGTCCGAAGAGGAACACGTCGCCGTCAGCGCCGAACTCGAAGCCGAAGTGATCGCCGCGCAAAAAGAAGCCGAACAGTACGGCACCCTCGCCGGTGGCCAGATTCCGAGCGCCGCGACCATGTTCGAAGACGTCTATAAAGAGATGCCGGAGCACTTGAAGCGCCAGCGTCAAGAGTTGGGGATCTGACATGAACGATCACAACAACAATATCGAGTTGGAAACCGCCATGACCACGACCACCATGACCATGATCCAGGCCCTGCGCTCGGCCATGGATGTGATGCTTGAGCGTGACGACAACGTCGTGGTGTTCGGCCAGGACGTGGGCTACTTCGGCGGCGTGTTCCGTTGCACCGAAGGCCTGCAGAACAAGTACGGCACCTCCCGGGTGTTCGACGCGCCGATCTCCGAAAGTGGGATCGTCGGCGTCGCCGTGGGCATGGGCGCTTACGGTCTGCGGCCAGTGGCCGAGATCCAGTTCGCCGATTACGTTTACCCGGCGTCGGACCAGATCATTTCCGAAGCCGCCCGCCTGCGTTATCGCTCGGCCGGCGAGTTCACCGCGCCGATGACCCTGCGCATGCCTTGCGGCGGCGGCATCTACGGCGGCCAGACGCACAGCCAGAGCATCGAAGCGATGTTCACCCAGGTCTGCGGTTTGCGCACGGTGATGCCGTCCAACCCTTACGACGCCAAAGGCTTGCTGATCGCCTCCATCGAAAACGATGACCCGGTGATCTTCCTCGAGCCAAAACGCCTGTACAACGGCCCGTTCGACGGTCACCACGAACGCCCGGTTACCCCGTGGTCGAAACACCCGGCCGCGCAAGTGCCGGACGGTTACTACACCGTGCCGCTGGACGTGGCCGCCATCGCGCGTCCCGGCAAGGACGTAACCATCCTGACCTACGGCACCACCGTTTATGTATCGCAAGTGGCGGCTGAAGAAACCGGCATCGACGCTGAAGTCATCGACCTGCGCAGCCTGTGGCCGCTGGACCTGGAGACCATCGTCAAGTCGGTGAAGAAAACCGGCCGTTGCGTGATCGTTCATGAAGCAACCCGCACCTGCGGTTTCGGCGCCGAACTGGTCGCCCTGGTGCAAGAGCACTGCTTCCACTACCTGGAAGCGCCTATCGAGCGCGTCACCGGTTGGGACACTCCCTACCCGCACGCACAAGAGTGGGCGTATTTCCCTGGTCCGTCCCGAGTGGGCGCGGCTTTGCATCGGGTTATGGAGGTCTGAATGGGCACGCACGTTATTAAAATGCCGGACATTGGTGAAGGCATTGCAGAAGTTGAATTGTCGGTATGGCACGTCAAAGTCGGCGACATGGTCGTCGAAGATCAGGTACTGGCCGATGTCATGACCGACAAGGCGATGGTCGACATCCCTTCGCCGGTGAACGGCAAGGTGATTGCGCTGGGCGGTGTGCCCGGCGAAGTCATGGCGGTTGGCAGCATCCTGATCAGCATTGAAGTCGAAGGCGCGGGCAACGTTAAAGAGTCGGCTCAGCCTGCACCTGTTAAAGAAGCGCCGGTTGCGGCACCGAAAGTTGCAGCCGCTGTTGAAAGCAAACCGGTTCCCGCTGCAGCGCCGCGAGCTGCCGTATGCCAAGGTCCGATGGTCGCTCGCGAAGCTGATGAGCGTCCGTTGGCCTCCCCGGCCGTGCGCAAACATGCGCTGGACCTCGGCATCCAGTTGCGTCTGGTGCGTGGCACCGGCCCTGCCGGTCGCGTATTGCACGAAGACCTCGACGCCTATCTGGCCCAGGGTCAGCAGCCGCAATCCACCGCTGCCGCCGCTTACGCCCAGCGTAACGACGAAGAACAAATCCCGGTCATCGGCATGCGCCGCAAGATTGCCCAGCGCATGCAGGATGCCACTCAGCGCGCCGCTCACTTCAGTTACGTCGAAGAAATCGACGTCACCGCCGTGGAAGAACTGCGCGCTCATCTGAACGAAAAACACGGCGCGACCCGCGGCAAGCTGACCTTGCTGCCGTTTCTGGTCCGCGCTCTGGTTGTTGCCCTGCGCGACTTCCCGCAGATCAACGCCCGTTACGACGACGAAGCCCAGGTCATCACGCGTCTTGGCGCGGTGCATGTCGGCGTCGCCACACAAGCCGATATCGGTTTGATGGTGCCGGTGGTCCGTCACGCTGAAACCCGCAGCTTGTGGGACAGCGCTCAGGAAATTTCCCGCCTCGCTACCGCTGCCCGTAATGGCAAGGCCAGCCGCGATGAATTGTCCGGTTCGACCATCACCCTGACCAGCCTCGGCGCCTTGGGCGGTATCGTCAGCACCCCGGTGCTGAACCTGCCGGAAGTAGCGATCGTGGGCGTCAACAAAATCGTCGAACGCCCGATGGTCGTCAAAGGCCAGATCGTGATTCGCAAGATGATGAACCTCTCCAGCTCCTTCGATCACCGCGTGGTCGATGGCATGGACGCGGCGCAATTCATCCAGGCCATTCGTGGCTTGCTCGAACAACCCGCCACCCTGTTTGTGGACTAATTATTAGTGGAGCAGGCATGCAACAGACTTTGAACACCACGCTGCTGATCATCGGCGGCGGCCCTGGCGGCTATGTGACGGCGATCCGTGCCGGCCAGCTGGGCATCTCGACCATTCTGGTGGAAGGCGAATCACTGGGCGGTACTTGCCTGAACATCGGCTGCATTCCGTCCAAGGCGTTGATCCACGTCGCCGAACAGTTTCACCAGACGCAACACCACAGCCAGCATTCGGCGCTGGGCATCAGCGTGTCGGCGCCGACGCTCGATATCAGCAAGAGTGTCGAGTGGAAGGACGGCATCGTTGATCGCCTGACCACGGGCGTTTCGGCGCTGCTGAAGAAGAACAAAATCCAGGTTATTCAAGGTTTTGCGAAAGTCATTGATGGTAAAACCGTAGAAGTCGGCGACACGCGTATTCAGTGCGAGCACCTGGTGCTGGCCACCGGTTCGAAAAGCGTGAACCTGCCAATGCTGCCGATTGGCGGGCCGATCATCTCCTCCACCGAAGCCCTGGCGCCGACCTCCGTGCCGAAACGGCTGATTGTGGTCGGTGGCGGTTACATCGGTCTGGAGCTGGGGATTGCCTATCGCAAGCTCGGCGCCGACGTCAGCGTGGTCGAGGCCCAGGATCGCATCCTGCCGGCCTACGACGCCGAACTGACGCAGCCTGTGCATGACGAACTGAAAAAACTCGGCATAAAGCTTTACTTGAAGCACAGCGTTCAAGGCTTTGATTCTGCAAGTAATACACTGCAAGTGCTTGACCCGAATGGCGACACCCTGAACCTGGAAACCGACCAAGTACTGGTGGCCGTTGGCCGTAAACCGAACACTCAAGGCTGGAACCTCGAAGGTTTGAACCTGGACATGAACGGCTCGGCGATCAAGATCGACAACCGCTGCCAGACCAGCATGCGCAACGTGTACGCCATCGGCGACGTGAGCGGCGAACCGATGCTCGCGCACCGGGCCATGGCTCAGGGCGAGATGGTTGCCGAGCTGATCAGCGGTAAATCCCGCGAATTCAACCCGACCGCCATCGCCGCCGTGTGCTTTACCGACCCGGAACTGGTGGTGGTCGGCAAGACCCCAGACGACGTCAAGGCGGCTGGTCTGGACTGCATCGTTTCCAGCTTCCCGTTTGCGGCCAATGGCCGGGCGATGACTTTGGAATCGAAAAGCGGCTTCGTGCGGGTCGTGGCGCGGCGTGACAATCATGTGATTGTTGGCTGGCAGGCGGTTGGTGTGGGGGTGTCGGAATTGTCGACGGCGTTCGGTCAGAGCCTGGAAATGGGCGCCCGGCTGGAAGACATTGCCGGCACCATCCACGCGCATCCGACGTTGGGTGAGGCGGTGCAGGAAGCGGCGTTGCGTGCGCTTGGTCACGCGTTGCATCTGTAACTCAGGGGATTGATGGGGTCAGTGATGGCCTCATCGCGAGCAAGCTCGCTCCCACAGGGGATTTGTGGCGTTTGTAGATTTCAAGGCAGCCCGGAATCAAATGTGGGAGCGAGCTTGCTCGCGATTTTCGAAGACGACACGATTTATCTGCCAATCAGCCGATAGTCCGGGCTGCGAAATGGGCCCGGAATGAAGTATTGTTGTCCCCATCCAGAAAAACGTCAGAAGCCTTGAACCGTTTCGGCGGTTGTTAAGTGATAGAGGGTGTCATGGGTAACGAAAGCATCAATTGGGACAAGTTGGGTTTTGACTACATCAAGACAGACAAGCGCTATCTGTCGCACTGGCGAAATGGCGAGTGGGACAAAGGCACCCTGACCGAAGACAATGTGCTGCACATCAGCGAAGGTTCCACTGCCCTTCACTATGGCCAGCAATGCTTCGAAGGGCTGAAGGCCTATCGTTGCAAGGACGGTTCGATCAACCTGTTCCGCCCGGACCAGAACGCCGCACGCATGCAACGCAGCTGCGCGCGCCTGCTGATGCCACAGGTATCCACCGAGCAGTTCGTCGAAGCCTGCAAGGAAGTGGTCCGCGCCAACGAGCGTTTCATCCCGCCTTACGGCACCGGCGGCGCGCTGTACCTGCGTCCGTTCGTGATCGGCGTGGGTGACAACATCGGCGTGCGTACCGCCCCCGAGTTCATCTTCTCGATATTCGCCATTCCGGTCGGTGCTTACTTCAAGGGCGGCCTGACCCCGCACAACTTCCTGATCTCCAGCTACGACCGCGCCGCCCCACAAGGCACCGGTGCAGCCAAGGTCGGTGGTAACTACGCGGCCAGCCTGATGCCAGGTTCCCAGGCCAAGAAAGCCCACTTCGCCGACTGCATCTACCTGGACCCGATGACCCACACGAAAATCGAAGAAGTCGGTTCGGCCAACTTCTTCGGGATCACCCACGACAACAAGTTCGTGACCCCGAACTCGCCGTCGGTCCTGCCGGGCATCACCCGTCTGTCGTTGATCGAGCTGGCAAAATCGCGTCTGGGCCTGGAAGTGGTCGAAGGCGACGTGTTCATCGACAAGCTGTCCGACTTCAAGGAAGCCGGCGCTTGCGGTACTGCTGCGGTGATCACACCGATCGGCGGCATCAGCTACAACGACAAACTGCACGTGTTCCACAGCGAAACCGAAGTCGGCCCGGTCACCCAGAAGCTCTACAAAGAGCTGACGGGCGTACAGACCGGCGACATCGAAGCGCCAGCGGGCTGGATCGTCAAGGTTTGATCCAGCGCTTCAGGCACTAAAAAAGCCCACCCCTCGTTAGCGCGCAGGGTGGGTTTTTTTTATGGGAAAAATCAAAAGATCGCAGCCTTCGGCAGCTCCTACATTGAAATGCAATCCCATGTAGGAGCTGCCGAAGGCTGCGATCCTTTGATCTTCAAATCACCCAGCAATCAACCGCCCCACCTGACCGCCATCCTCTTCGATCCGGGCAAACAACCACTCCACAAACACCCGTGTCTGCACCGTCACGTCCGGCGCAACACCGTAGTAATAACGCGGCAACGGCATCCGCAATTCGGGCAACGGGCAAATCAGGCGACCGCTCGAGAGGTGGGTTCCCAGCAAAGAGGTCGGGCACAAGGCAATGCCCTGTCCATCCACGGCGGCCTCAAGCACCAGGTGCATGTGATCAAACTGCCGGGTGACCTGAGTGGCTGACTGGCCTTGACCAAAATGCAGGGCCCAGTTGTGCCAATCTTCGCGACGCGCCTTGGCAGTCAGTAACGTGTGCAGGCTCAGGGAGGCGAGGTCTTCAAGGGCCAGGCGGTGGATCAGCGAGGGTGCCGCGACCAGCAACAGTTCGTCTTCGAAAAGCGCTCGCGCCTCAATCGCCGGCGCCCAATCGTCACGACCACGGCGAATGACGATGTCGAACCCGTCGCGTGCATGATCCGGTGCCTGGGTTTGGGTAATCACTTGCGGCTTGATGTCCGGGTGCTGCGCAATGAAATCCTCCAGCCTGGGAATCAGCCAAAGCATCGCAAAGGACGGACGGACATTAATCTTCACGGTCGGCAGCGAGGCATGTTGCTTAAGCGCAGCGGCGGCGTTGGCGATCTGCGCCAGCCCGGCACTGACCTGCTCATAAAAACGCTGACCGGCCGGCGTCAGCACCGATTGACGGACACGCCGCTCGAACAGCAGCACGCCCAGGTGTTCCTCAAGCAATTTGATATGTCGGCTGACGGCACTGTGACTGACATGCAGCTCTTCGGCCGCCAGGCTGAAACTTTGATGGCGAGCAGCAACGGCGAAGACGCGAACAGCATTAAGCGGCGGTAGTGGATTTGTCATGCGTCTAATTTAGTCACATATGCACCGCAATTAAAGCGTTTGTCACGACCACGTCGTCACGCCAATCTGCCAGCACGCAGCCAGCGCCACCTGACGGAGCAAGACATGAACAGCTATGGACTCTTTCTACTTTTCGCCACCCTGACCATTTTGAGTCCAGGGCCTGGCGTTGTGCTGACCCTGTCCAACGCGGTGCGCCACGGCTGGACGGGGGCCGTGCCGGGCATTCTGGGGATCGCGTCGGGTGCGTTTATCGTCGCCGCCATCAGCGCCACCAGTGTCGGCCTGATCCTCAGCACCTCCGCCAACGCCTTTACCGCGTTGAAATCCGCAGGGGCCGCCTATTTGTTGTACCTGGGTTACAGAAGCTGGCGCTCGGCTGGTTTCAACACACTGCTTGAAACGCGCCCCTCAAGCCCGGGCTACCGCTTCCTTGAAGCGGCTTCGATCCAGTTTTTGAACCCCAAGGCCGTGTTTTTCTTTCTGGCGGTGTTCCCGCAATTCATCGACACTTCAGCGCACTTCTCCACCCAGTTTTTCAAGCTGGTCGCCTCCTACGGCGTGCTGGTGATTCTGGTGCATGGCAGCTATGCCTTGCTCGCCAATGCCGCCAAAGGCTGGTTATCCAGCCCGAAGGGTTCCTGGCTGGCGGCGAAAGTCTCGGGCGTGACCTTCGCCGGTTTCGGCGTGCTGATGGCCTCGGCCAGTCGCTAAGGCGCAGAACTGGCGATCGCGCGCCGTCTGGTCTCGGTGGACGCGGGTTGTGCTGTCGATACCTGAACCGGCAGTTCAACGGCAAACCGGCTGCTGAGTTCCTTTCGCCCCGTCGCCGTCAACGCCAGCGCGCGGCTGTCCAGGTCCTGAGTTACCCATTTGCGCTTGATCGCCGTTTGCAACAACGCCGCCCCCAACGAACCGCCCAGATGCGGCCGGCGCATGCTCCAGTCCAGGCATGGGCAGGCGAAGCGGCGGCGCAACGTACTCAGGTCCTTGACCTCGATACCCAACCCTTCAAACAACGCCTCACCGCTGTCGCTCAGCTGATAGACCTGTTCATCGGTTTCCAGCAACCACCCCGCTTCGATCATCCGGTCATGCAGCAGCACAGCCAACGTGCCGGCCATGTGGTCGTAGCAAGTGCGGGCGAATTGCAGGCGATCCGGGGTACGCGAATTGAAGGTCGGCGCAGCGTTCTGGCCGATCACCATCAACGCTTCCAGCGCCTGGGCGACGCGCTTGTCCGTCAGGCTGTAATAACGATGCCGGCCCTGCACGTGCAGCCGCACCAGCGCCAATTCCTTGAGTTTGGCCAAGTGCGCGCTGGCGGTGGAGGCGCTGACCTCGGCAATCGCTGCCAGCTCGGTGCTGGTCCGGGCGTGGCCGTCCATCAGCGAACAGAGGATTTTCGTCCGGGCCGGTTCCGCGATCGCCGCAGCCACCAGAGAAACGCCGATGTCGTGCTGTTCTACGTTCATATTTCGCTCCCGGACGAATCAAGGCCCTTTCGGACTGGAGATAGTAGCAACACTTTTCCAACCACGAACAAGGCTGCGACCCATGGACCCAATTATCGCTGCGACTCATGCCAATCCTTATCCCTATTACGCGCAACTGCGCTTGGAGGGCGGGCTGGTTTTTCACCAAGGACTGAAAGTGTGGGTGGCGAGTAGCGCCCGAGCCGTTGCGGCCGTGCTGGCGCATCCTGACTGTCATGTCCGGCCGTCCCACGAACCGGTGCCCAAGGCGATTGTTGGCGGGATGGCCGGCAAGGTCTTTGGTCAGTTGATGCGGATGAATGAGGGCGAACGGCAGCGTTGCCCGAGGTCGGCGGTTCAACCGGAGCTGGCGTTGATTGATGTCGCTGAAGTCAATGCGCTGGTCGGCGCGCGTCTGATCACTCCGGGCGCCGATGGGTTGCACAAGGCGATGTTCCGCGGGCCGGTGTGCGTGGTGGCTGCATTGCTGGGGTTCTCTCCGGCTCAGGGCCGGACTATCAGCGAGCTGACCGGGGACTTCGTCGCGTGCCTGTCGCCCCTCGGCGATCAGGCGCAACGGGATGCAGCGCACGTTGCGGCGGAACACTTGAGCGGCTACTTCGTTGAGCTACTGGATGACCGGGGCAATCAGAGCACCCTGCTCGCCGGGATCCGCCAGCGCTTCGCGGCAACCTCTGGCGACTCTGAAACGTTGATCGCCAACCTGATCGGGCTGTTTTCCCAGACCTATGAAGCCACCGCCGGGCTGATCGGCAATGCGCTGTTGGCGTTGATTCGAAACCCCTCGTTGCACAGCGAATCGACACGCGTTGATGACTTGATCGCTGAAGTTCAGCGCTTCGATCCGTCGGTGCAGAACACCCGCCGGTTTGTCGCTGCGCCGTGTGTAATCGACGGGGTAAGCCTCAATTCGGGCGACTTGATTCTGGTGCTGCTGGCTTCGGCCAATCGCGATCCACAGGTCAATGACCATCCCGACGTCTTTTTTCTTGATCGTCCGGACCGGCGTAGCTTCACCTTTGGGGCTGGGCGGCATCAATGCCCGGGACAGACATTGGCCCTAAGCATTGCCAGCGCTACGTTGAAGGAGATCCTGACGATAAAGCCTGCTTTGGATCGCCTGACCTGGCATTACCGCCCTTCCCTCAACGGCCGCATACCGCTTTTCAGCGACCGCGTCATCGTTCATCGCGAGCAAGCTCGCTCCCACAGTTGATGGGTGTCGCACACAGTCGCTGCGCAACAAAATTGATAAAGGCTTTCAATTTGGGCAGTGATTTTCGCGAGCGTGGATACACCATCTGTACCGGCTTGGGCGGCGGCGCGTAGGCGTCCAGGATCCGCACGAGTTCACCTTTGGCCAACGCGGCCGACACCAGAAAATCAGGCTGCATCAAAATACCCTCTCCGGCCACGGCCGCCTGCAGCAGCACTTGGCCGTCATTGCTTTTCAGCACCGCCCCTTCGGGCCAAGGAACCTCGCTGGCGCCGCTTTTCAACGGCCAGGCAAAACGGTTGTTCCAGGACGTGTGGGAGAGGATTCTGTGTCGGTGCAGGTCTTCGGGGGACTGAGGTTCCTGCCATTTTTCCAGATACCGGGGCGATGCGCAGATCACCATTCGATAAGGCGGCAATGGCTTGGCCAGCAGGTTCACGCCGATCAGTTCGGAAATCCTGAACGCCAGATCGAATGACGTCTCGTACAGGTCCACCACTTCGTTGCTCAGAATCAGCTCGACCTGGATCTGCGGATAACACTGCATGAACTCCGACACCAGAGGACCGACCAATGCCACGCCGAGGGTCATCGGTGCGGTGATTCGCAACAGGCCACTGGGCTCCGGGTTCGACGCCTCCACCCGGCTGAACGCGTACTTCACCTGCTCCAGTGCCCGCTTGGCTTCTTCATAAAACAACCGCCCTTCCCCAGTGATGGATTGCCGTCGGGTGGTGCGTTGAATGAGCTGGGTGTTGAGGGTTTTCTCCAGGCTCTGGATATGCCGTCCAACCATGACCGCCGACATCCCGACGTCACTGGCCGCATCGGCGAAGCTGCCCGCCTCGACCACGGCGACGAAAACTTCCATTTGCCTGAGTTTGCTCATGACCATGCCTTGTGAAGGGAGGAAACGGAACGCTTGATTAAGTACATCAGGTTAAAGGAGTAATAACCGGCAATGCGTTTATCACGAGGGTTTTTCTCCATAGAGTCACTTTAATAAACGTGAACAACGAGGCTCCATCGATGCAAACCCTACTGGACACGTCACTGAGTTCTTTTGCGCGGGCAGACCTTCTGCAAGGCCCCACGCCCATTCAGCGCGCCGAACGCCTCGAACAACTGCTGGGCTTGAAGTCGCAGGGAATCGGCCTGTTTCTCAAGCGCGACGATCATATGCTGATTGGCGGTGGCGGTAACAAACTGCGCAAACTCGAATTCCATTTCGGCGCAGCGCTGGCGGGCGGAGTCGACACGGTGATCACCGTGGGCGGCATTCAGTCCAACCATGCGCGCCTGACCGCCGCGGTGTGTGCTCGCCTGGGCCTTGCCTGCGAACTGATCCTGACCCGCGCGGTCCCCAAAAACGATGTGGATTACGAACTCAACGGTAACGTTCTGCTCGACCAGCTGTTCGGAGCACAGCTACAGGTGCTTGCAGGGGGCAGCGATTCACTCTCCGAAGCCGAGAAACGGGCCGCGCAACTTCGGGATTCGGGGCGCAATGTGCTGGTGATTCCCACCGGAGGCTCAACGCCTCTGGGCAGTCTCGGTTATGCGCGCTGCGCGGCGGAGATCGCGCAGCAGGAGGCGGAACTCGGCCTCACCTTCAATCAAGTCGTGGTGCCCAACGGCAGCGCCGGCACCCACGCCGGGCTCGCGGCGGGTTTCCAGTTGCTGGGCCGAGGCACCTCGATCCTCAAGTCCTATTCGGTTTTATCCGATCGAGACACTTCAGCGGCCAGAACCCGGCAATTGACCCAGGACGCGTTGGCGCTGTTGGGCAGTAGCGCCATTGTGCAGGCTGAAGAGATCGCCATCGACGGCAGTCAGTTGGGCGACGGTTACGGTCTGCCGACGCCAGCCATGCAGGAAGCAGTGCGCCTGATGGCTCGCGCCGAAGGCCTGTTGATCGACCCTGTGTACTCCGGCAAAGCGTTTGCCGGGCTGTTGGCCGATCTCAGGCAAGGACGCTACCGTTCCGGGGACAACGTGCTGTTCGTGATGACCGGTGGAACACCGGGCCTCTATGCCTACCGGGAGACCTTTCAGTCATAGCGGTTAATCGTCGCGGGTCAGCACTTCCAGCAATTCAATCTCAAAGATCAGGTTCGAATTCGGCCTAATCGCACCCATAGTCCGCTCGCCATAGGCCAAATGCGCTGGTACCACCAGCTTGCGCTTGCCGCCGACCTGCATCCCCGTAATCCCCTGATCCCAACCTTTGATCACCCGACCAGTGCCGATTACGCACTGAAAAGGTTTACCACGGCTGTAGGAAGAATCGAATTCAGTGCCGTCTTCCAGCCAGCCACGGTACTGCGTGGTGATCAGCGCGCCTTTGACGGCGGCTTTGCCGTCGCCCACCTGGATATCGATTACCTGAAGCTCGTCATTCATTGCTTGCACTCGTGTGTTCGTTTGCCCGATAGGCTGGTTAATTGCATCGACTTGAGGAGTTCAGGACTCTGACGTTGAGCCAGCCAACGGTATCTTGAGGTCCAGGACTGCCATGACTATTTCCGACTCATAAAGTCAGCGCTAAAGTCTTGTGTATTCACAAAACCAAGCGCATGTGGTTTTTTATCATTCTCGCCAAATAACATGAATAGCGAAGAGGTATAGGGTGGTTTTTCAGGTGCATGCACATTCAAATTTTTTTCGATTTGCCGAATGCAACTGCTGTGCGTAACCAGGATCAGGTTGTGTCCTTTACGCTTAGTTTCAACCGACTTTTGCAGCATGATACCTCTGCAGGACGCAAGCCACTCCTGATCTTCAATTTCATGGTTAAACATAAAGGTGGCTGTCTGCTTGGTCCTCGTCAGGGGGCTGGTAAAAATATCTGTCTTATCAAGACCGAGCTTTTGATATTGCTCGCCCAACTCCACTGCAACGTCCTTACCCCTTGTGGTAATGCCATCTGGGGCATTCAGGCAGGGAGCACTCGATTGATCGCAGCGCTCCGCGTGGCGAATCAGGACAATAACTTCTCCACTGGCCCATGCCGATTTTAGATTGGTAATTTCCAAGGACGTACTGTGAGCAAGATTGGGCAGTCGAGGCGTTCTGAATAGAAAGTAGGCTCCTGTTATACAAAGCACGATGGCGAGCGCGGCCAAAAGCACTTTTTTGCTGCGCCAATTCAACCCAGTGAAAGACAACGACATAATGCTAGACCCCATCCAAAGCGTGGCTGATTAACTCGAAAGCTTGCCCGACGGACCGTGAAGAAGTCGTTGGTTTGGTCACTGGCAATCAAGAAGTGCGTGTTAACGGGTTCTTGACGGTACTTTATGCAGACTGATGCTTCGAATCCTGGAGGAGCTTCATATGGCACGTTCAATAGCAAAATGGCTCGCAGCATCCGTTCTTGGACTATTACTGATACAGCCCGCATTCTCCGCGAATAAAAGCCCATCGAAGGTCTTTGGCTGGGTTGAGGAAGGTGTGTTGATGCCCGAAAACATTTCGGTGAAGGTCAAGCTCGACACAGGGGCATTGACTTCCTCACTGGATGCCAAGGACATCGAGCCTTTCCGGAAAGACGGTGAAAAGTGGGTTCGCTTCAATGTTGAAGTGAAAGACAGCAACACGGGAAAGCTGGTCACTGCTCCGTTCGAGCGTAAGGTTGAGCGTAATGTGAAAGTCCGGGGGGCCGGTGGTGCCGAGCACCGACCTGTGGTGCAAATGACAATATGCATTGGCGACCAGATTTATAACGAGCAGTTTTCCTTGAAGGATCGAGGCAAGATGAATTATCCCGTGCTTATTGGGCGGCGTACCTTAGAAAATCTGGGGTTGGTGGATGTTTCCCATACCTTCACCATGGAACCTAAGTGCAGCAAAGAAGCTTCTGCCAAGTAGTCCTCGATGGCGACCCGAGCGGGTCATGCAAAAAGGTTGTCGCTACGGGCGCTGCTTTCGCTCAAGTGGCGGCCGCATCGGCTCACCGATTTCCATGTATGAATGAGGTTATTTGAGCCAAACCATGCGAATTTTGATTATTGAAGACAACTCGGACATCGTGGCCAACCTCTACGAGTATTTCGAGCCCCTCGGACACGAACTCGACAATGCCCGCACGGGACAGGGTGGACTGGCTCGGGTGGCTGAGCAGCGTTTCGACGTGATCGTGCTGGATGGCATGCTGCCAGGTCTGGATGGGTTGGAAGTGTGCCGACGGTTACGTGAAGAGCAGCAATGCAATACGCCAGTGCTGATGCTCACGGCACGAGACACGGTTCATGACAAGGTGAAAGGATTACAGGCGGGAGCCGATGACTACCTGGTCAAGCCCTATTCGCTGATTGAACTGGAAGCGCGGCTTCATGCGTTGGTGAGGCGAGCAAGTACACTAAGAACCGATCAGGTGCTGCGTTTTGGTGATCTGGAATTTGACCCCGGAACCTTTGAAGCGCGCCGAGCAGGACAGCGGGTCGAGCTGACGCCGTTCGGTTACAAGATGTTGGTGGCACTGTTGCGTGCAGCCCCAAGTCTGGTAACCCGTGAGGAGCTTGAACAAGAACTCTGGAAAGACGATCCGCCACTCAGCGATGCCTTACGAAGCCATATCCACGCCCTACGGCAGGCAATAGACAAATCCTTCCCTCAATCCCCGCCAATGCTTTTCACCGTGTCAGGGGTAGGTTATCGACTGGTCGACCACAATGTTTCAAAGTGACTCGTTACGCGGTCGCATGGTCGCTGCCTATGTGTTGCTGGCAGTCATCATCGTTGGCTTTTTCACGGGCTCCGCTTTCTTTGTCGTCGCGAAGATCGAGAAGGAGCTTATCGATAACCGACTCGTGCGCGCAGCCGATCTTTGGGCCGCAGATTCTTTTCATGTGGTGCAGTCACAAACCCTCGATCTCAGCTTTTTCAAAGGTCCGCTGATTCCGCAACCTCTGCAAACGTTAGGGCTTGGCACTCACGAAATGAAGTTGAACGGACGGGGACTGCACGTTCTGATCGGTGAGGCCAATGGTGAGCGCTATGCCGTGGTGGATGACCAAAGTGACTTTGAGTCAATCGAATCCTCCTCCTACATTACCTTGGGCATTGCGTTCCTGGGGGGCATTGGATTAGCCATCTTGATTGGTAGAGTCAGCGCAAACCGGGTGATCCTGCCGCTGACCAAGCTGGCTTCTTCGGTTCAGGACAAGCATACGACAGGCAGGCTTCCCGGCCTCGATGCCACTGACGAGCTTGGTGTACTGGCGAGGGCTATCGATGATCGAACCAACCAGTTGAGCTATGCCTTGCAGCGCGAACGCTGGTTCACTGCCGACGTCAGCCACGAGCTTCGTACCCCTCTGACGATCATGCTCGGCGCAGCGGAAGTGCTCACCAGCCGTTTGCAGGATCGCCCGGACCTTCTGGTCATGACCGAACGTATTCGACGTAATGCCGCAGAAACCGCGCAGCAGGTCGGGGCCCTGCTGCAACTGGCCCGAGTGCCGGAAATTACCGACCTCGTCTTGATCAACCTGCGTCCCCTGATTGAACGTGAGCTGGAGCGTTGCCAGCCACTGCTCCGTGGAAAGGCCCTGACACTCAACCTCTTCTGCACTGAGGAGGTTTCGGTACGAGCCATTCCTGAGCTGGTCACTATCGCGGTCAGCAATCTGCTACGTAATGCTTGTCAGCACACGGAGCAAGGCATCATCACCATTTACTTGAACTCATCTCAAATTGTTGTGGAGGACAGCGGTACGGGTTTACCCGATGCGGTACAAGCCCGCCTCTTTGATCGGTTTGTTCGAGGCGATGATGATTTCACGGGTGGTTCGGGTTTGGGCTTATCAATCGTCAAACGTGTTGTAGATCACCTTGGATGGGGAATTCGACATGAGCCCAACCCGAATGGCGGCAGCCGTTTCACCTTGCAGCTTCCCGATGTTGTGTAGTTTTCCAGCGGCCGCAAAATTGACACACCGCACGCATACAGATTGATCCGTCAGAAATCGACCCGCACTCCCTACCATAAGCAAGAGCACCGAATGAAAGGCATCCTTGAACACCTACGTCGCTGGGCTAAAAATCTCAAGCGACAAACCATGGTTCTGTGGTTTTGTTATCAGCATCCACAAACCCCATGGCTGCCCAAGTGGATCTCAGTTTTTGTGGTGGCTTACGCACTGAGTCCAATCGACCTCATTCCAGATTTCATCCCGGTATTGGGCTATTTGGACGACGTAATCATTCTGCCGCTCGGCATTCTGCTCGCTATCCGATTGATGCCACCGCTTGTGCTTGAGGAGTGCCAGCTAAAGGCTAGCGAGTGGGAGGAAAGCCATGTGAAGCGCCCAGTGAGTAAAGTGGCGGCGGTGCTCATCGTTTTGATCTGGCTCGCTGTTGTTGCAGGTGTGTGGTGGGTTTACTTTCGTTGAGTATAAAGCGGTACTTTTCATTGCATTTACGTACAACAAGCTAAAGCACTGGTCGAGGTAGGAGGTAGGTAAGACGATCATCGGAATTGACGACAGGCCATGGACAGCACAATCGCACGACCATCCGTCCAGAATGGGTCTCCCGCAGCATTCATTCCTCGTAGCGGCTGTGCCACGTGAACGCTTCCTTCCTGCTTTGCCCCAACACGCGTGAGATCGGTCACGATGAGCGCGCGCTCATGATCGATAGCGGGGTCAATGTGGTGCGTCGGGAGATGGAGGCTCGGCGAGATTTCTATACCCATGTCAAAGCTGGCGGTTGCTACCCACACAGGACGACAACTAGGCGCAAGGCAATATGACGTCTGCCACAGGCGGGTGTGATGCCGCCGTTGTATGCTTGGGGAACCTGTATCCGGTTTCTCAAATGTGAGGTCTTGTGGGCGGTCCGAAAAAAAGGCCGGCGTAGCTGGACCGGTTGGATCGGGAAGGTTTCGAAGCGCAGCGAGGCCTTCCTTGACCACCCGCAGTGGGGTTGGTGAATCGGCACGCGCCCATCCGGCGCGCGTAAAGGCATTCAAGAGCTCTTCCTCATCCCCGACAAAGACAAGAGAAATAGGCTCCATTTTTCCTCCGACCAAGTCCTCCGACCAACGAGGAAGTTCGGGTGGAAAAAAGGTTCGCAGCGCGTGGATGTCAAGCAAATGCGTGGCTGAATGAGGCTTATTCGGGATGGTTTCGGTCTGACTCATGAGTAGGACTGTGGCCCCCACTGCAAGAATTAGGACACTTTTGCCACCCATAGAAAGGGCGTTGGCGCTGAGGGGCACGTGAAGTGTGTCGACCCACCGAATAGAATGGTTGTAATGGAGGAAAAACAGTAGTGATGCGAGAAGGATGAGCGCCAAACCGAGGCTGCCAAGGAGATCGGAAGGCCAGTGCACGCCAAGATAGAGGCGAGAAAGACCAATACCTACGATGACCAGGAGCAGCAGCGTGATACCAAGCGCTCGTGCACCGCGACGTACTTGGCTGCTCAACAGCAGCGCGGCGAGCAACCCATACACGACAGTGCCCGAGAGCATATGCCCTGAGGGGAAGCCCGGCTCATGCACTCGGACAATGGCATCCATTGGCCGCGCGTAGCTGAAGAGCGCTTTCAGAATGGTCGAGATGAGGCCCGAGCCGGCGAGAGCGAGCATGAAGGTGGCTGCGAGTCGCGGCTGATCTCGCGCAAGAGCAAGCAAGGCAAGGCCGGAACACAGCAGGGATAACACCGTAGTGCTTCCCAGCTCTGTGAGAGCGAGCATGAGCCAAGTCATTCCTGTTGAGCGGAAGAGCGGGACCGTGGATGTCGAGAATCACAAGGGGGTCATTTGCCACGATTTCCTGCAACACGCTAAGGAAGACCCACAAACCTAGAAGCATGCCAAGGCCGGCAGTTGTTGCCCGCAGGCCCCAAGGACTCTGCGGATTGAGGCGGTGCTCCAGGAACACGGCAGTGCCAGGGAAGCGCTGCCGAAGACCAGCAATAACAGGCCTTTGTGCCAACTTTGCGCCAATAGAGCTAATAATTGCTGCCATGGGTTGCCAGAGTTGACGCCGGCGATCCAGAAAGAGCAGCACAATAAGAATCAAACCTGCAGGGACAACAACCAGTGCCAAAAACAAAAATGTGTAAAAAATGGCTGCGGAGAGCATGATTCTGGCCTCGCAAGTGGCTGATCTGAAGTTCTGAGTATTTCTGTGTCTTACCCTGGCGAGCTAACAGGACTTTTCCATCCCAATCCCCATCTGCCGTTCCTTCGGTTCGAGATAGCTGCCGCCCATCGTCAAAAGCAGTAGCTAGCGTGCTTCGTGGTGCATTCACATCGGGCTGTGTCGACGTTAACGTGACGAGGGATAGGGGATGATAGAAACGCTCCTCCACAACTGAACCCATCCACAGCGGTGAAGTACGCCCGTTCGTGAGCTCGAAATCGACGACCCACACTCGAAGCACGAGGCGCGAGCTGGTAAGTGCGCCATCACTATTCGGTCGAACGAGCGTCATACTGGGGAGGCGACCACTGGCGAAAAGTGGAATAACCGGAAGGCCTGCAGGATCGGTTTGGACGGTAAGCCAGTTCAGGGCATTCAACGGTGTCCAGTCCGCCGAGTCGCGCCACCCGTTGTTCTGCAGGACATCTTGCAAGTCCTTCAGATCACCGGCCCACTGGAACGTCAGTGGTTCATTCGTCTCGCCAGTCAGATCAATACGCCGCGCCGGCAGTTGCTGCCAACCCGACGCCCACCAATCGGTGGCGGCCATGGTCGGCGTCCCCACCTTGACGGCGTAGCGGTCGCTGTCGGTCGCATGGCTACGATAGATATTGAGTCCTCCGGCGAGAATCAGCGCTGAACATCCGGCGGCGAGTAGGCCCTTTGGTTCAATGCGTCCGGCTTGGCGCCCCAGGTAGGCCAGTCCGAGCAGCGCTAGCCACGCCGACCCGAATGCCAGTCCCCCGAGCACATCGGAAAGCCAATGCGCACCGAGGTAGAGGCGCGAGAATGCAATCAGAAATATCAGGCTTGCTGCGCCAAGAGCGACCGCGAGACGCCATGCCGGGCGGATCTCACGCGCGATGAGGAAGGCGAGGAAACCGTATAGCACCACATTGACCGTGCTATGGCCGCTGGGGAAGGAAAACGCGCTCCACCCGGAGTAGAGAAGCTCGCCGGGTCGAGCTCGATGCAGCGCAACTTTTATGACCGTGTTGAGCGCCGAAGCGCCGGCGATCGCCACCAGCCAATAGACAGCTGTACGCCAGGCGCGCTTCCACATGAGCCACAGCAAGACAACAATCGTTACCGCCACCACGACCTTGGTGTCGCCAAGCTCTGTGATGGCGATCATCACCGCATTGCCTGGCGTTGTGCGAAGATCCTGGAGGGCGCGGTATATCGCGCTGTCTGCGAGCAGCAACGGGTCACCGCTGACGACGTCTTCAAGAACACCGAAGAAAAGCCAGGCGGCACCGACGAGAAGCACGGCCGACAGTGTGAGAGGCCACGCTTCGGGCCGTGAAGGATCGAGCAAGCGGGTGAGACTGCGGCTCAGCCAAGTGTCGTGGGTGCCGGCCCAGCTCCGCAGCCGCTCCACTGCGACGATGAGGTAGGGGATGCCTCGACGCAACGTCCAGCGCACGAGATGCAGGCCCGCCCAGCCCGTCGCGACTAGTACGACCAGCAGGATCGCGAGCGGCTTTGCAGCCGCACCGAGAAAGCTGAACGTTGCGCCGACGAGCACACCGGGCAGGATATGCGACGGAGCCCAAGCGAGCGCCGAGACAACATTGACGGCATAGAACCGACTGACCGCCATTCCCATCATGCCGGCGAGGAGCGGGATGAAGGCGCGGACGCCCGGTACGAAGCGCGCGAGAAACACACTCTTGGCGCCGTGACGCTCGAAAAAGGCCTCGCTGTGCTGAATCAGTTCAGGGTGGCGGTTCAATGGCCAGAAACCAAGAATCTCGCGGTGGTATCGATGCCCGAGCCAGAACGAAAGACCATCACCCGCGATGGCACCTAACGTGGCGGCGACCAGCAACGGCCAGAGCAATAATACGCCGCTTGGCACCAGGGCACTGAGCGCGAGGATCACGGCTGTGCCTGGAACAACGGCGCCGATAATCGGGACTGACTCGGAAAGCGCCAGAAGAAACACCGCCAGATAGGCGACATGCGGATGCGCCGTCAGGAACTCGATGACCGATGAGACCAGGGACGTCATCATTCGTGGGCTGCCTATAGAGTACCGGTGATGAAGCGATCAAAGTGCGGCCCTTCCCGAGAGGTCGCACAACCGTTATGAAGCAGGTGCCACGGCAGTGGGAAACTCCTCGGTGCGCTTTTCAAAGCGTCCAAAGTGCAAAGCCAAGGTTGGTAGCACCAATAGATTGAGTGCTGTCGAGGTCACTAAGCCACCCAGGATAACTATAGCCATAGGCCCTTCGATTTCATTGCCAGCAGCGCCACTGGCGAGCGCCAGAGGTAGCAGTCCCAAAGCGGTCACCACGGCCGTCATCAGGATCGGTACCAGTCGCTCGGCGGCACCCCTTCGAGCCGCATCCGACCCCCATGTCATACCTTCTTCATTCACCAGATGTGAGTAGTGCGAGATGAGCATGATGGAGTTTCGCAGCGTGATACCAAACAGGGTGACAAACCCGACAAGCGATCCCAATGACAAATTTCCACCGCACACCAACACCGTCAATACGCCACCTACCAGGGCGAAAGGCAGGTTCACGAGGACTAAGACCAACGCACGCATGCTTTTGAGGGCGAGGAACAAAAGCAGCATGATCCCAATGATGGCAACCGCTGTGTAAACCAGTAAGTCTTGTTGTGATTGCACACGTGCTTGTTCTTCTCCAGCAAACAAGACGTAGGTTCCCTTGGGTAGGGTGACCTCCTTGTTAATTAACCGTTGAGCCTCCTGAACGAAGTCACTCACCGCCCGGCCATGTACTGCGGTCGAGACTGTTTGTAGACGTTGACCACCGCTGTGCATGATTTGGTAACGGCTGGTGGTTTGAGTGATCAGGGCTAGTTGATCGAGAGGCACCGTTGTTCCGGCTCTGTTACGTAGCAGCAGTGAACCGACAGTCGCGATGCTGTGATGGGCCGTGGGAGTCAACGAGACGGTGACGTCATAAGTCTGATTCCCCTGATAGATTTGGCTGGCGGTCACTCCGTCGTAAGCCACTTGAATCGCGTCCATCACATCAACCGGCTCGAACCCCCAATGTGTCAATTGCTCAGGCCGCAGCCTGATGGTCAATTGCGGCACATGCTGGGCGGACTCGACTCTCAGGCCGATGGTGCCAGGGATTCGACCTATCACCTGGGCGATTTCCTGGGCTTTGCTGTCCAGCACATCCAGGTCAGGGCCAAAGATATTGATAACGACCGGCGCGGTGACGCCGGAGATGCTTTCGTCCACCCGCTCAGTCAGGAAGGTGTTCACCGACGTCGTCAGGCCCGGGAAGCTGGCCAGCACTTGTTGAATACGCGCCACGGCCAGGGTTTCCTCAGTGGCAGATAATGTATTCAAATCCACTTCGAACTCACTGACGTGGACGCCGGTCGGGTCGACCACTTCACTGGCTCGCCCTGCGCGCTGCGATACCAGTCGCACGCCGGGGACTGTACTCAGCTCCTGCGCTACACGGTCGCCCACACGCATGGATTCGGTCAAAGAGGAGCCTGGGGCCAACGCCATATGGATGAGGTAATGCCCCTCCTTCAATTCTGGTATGAAGTTACCGCCAAAAAACGGCAGCGCGGTGATCGCCACCGTGCAGAGAATGACGATCATCCAGACTATTGATCGAGAGTGCGACTCGATACTGGCGAGTAACTTCAGATAACGAGCCTTCAGGCGCTGCACCAACTTGGGTTCTTCCGCTTCAAGCGGCTTGGCGGTCAACAACATAAATGCCAGCGCGGGAGTAACCGTCAGAGCCACCACCAGGGATGCCAGAATCGCTAGGATATAGGCGAGCCCCAAGGGCGCGAAGAGTTTCCCTGCTATCCCTGACAGTGCCAGAACGGGCAGGAAAATCAATGCAACAACCAAGGTGGCATATACCACCGCACTACGGACTTCGAATGAGGCGCGCAATACAACCAGGGCCGGTGATATGGGGTTCTTCAGCGCTTGATTTTGGCGCAGCCGACGGAAGATGTTCTCCACATCGACCACCGCATCGTCCACGACCTCTCCCAAGGCAATGGCCAGGCCGCCCAAGGTCATGGTGTTGAGGCTCACACCGAAGTGATGGAGCACGATCACCGCCGTTAACAAGGAAAGCGGAATCGCCGTAGCGGAGATGATCGCAGTGCGAATATTGAGCAAGAACAGAAACAGCACCAGGACAACTAACACGCCTCCCAATAACAGTGCCGTTTGCAAGTGACCAATCGCGGTTTCGATAAACCTGGCTGGGCGGAAGATGTCTGGATGCAGGCTCACCTGTTCTGCTTCGAGCGCAGGTTTCAAACTGTCCAGGGCGCTTTCCACATGACTGGAAACGCTCATCATGTCGGCGCCGTATTGGCTTTCCACCATCAGCGACACCGCCGGCTTACCCTCGATTGCCGCAGCGCCGACTGCGGGAGCAGGCCCATAGGCCACCGTGGCGACATCGCCCAAGCGTACGGCGACACCACTCTGGTAGTTGAGCACCGTTTGAGCCAACTGCTCGGGTGTTACGGTCTGACCCTCGGTATTCAAGACGATGCGCTGGTTAGCGGTTTCCAGAAAGCCCGCGCCTCTAACCCCCGTGCGCGCTGGGCAGCGCTCAACACGTCTTGAAGAGAGAATCCGTATTGCACCAGCTTTTTGGGATCCGCCTGAATCTGAAACTGTTTTAGATCGCCACCGAATACGATCACGTCCGCCACGCCGGGCACGCGCAACAATTGCGGTTTTATCGTCCACTCCGCGAGTGTGCGCATCTCCATCAGCGAGCGGGTGTCGGAGGTAATACCCGCGACAAGAGTGATGCTGGTCGATGACGTTAATGGCAATAGCGCGGGCGTTTTGACGCCGTGCGGGAGAATACCGGTGAGCGTACTGAGTCGCTCCGCAGCCAGTTGTCTGGCTCGGTATATGTCAGCTCCATCCTTGAAGGTCAGCGTCACCATGGACAGCCCTGGTAACGATTTGGATCGCATGCTCGCCAGCCCCAGGGTGCCACCCATTGCGTTTTCGACCGGCTGGGTGACCAACATTTCAACCTGCTCGGACGATAACCCGGGAGCTTCGGTTTGAATCACCGCTAACGGTGGAGCGAACTCGGGGAAAACATCTTGCCGGGCCTGAGTCAGAGTGTAGATGCCATAACCTGCCAGCAGACAAGCGAGGGCGATAACGACCCCTCGGAAGCGCACAGCGAATCGGATAATTGAATTCAACATGATGTATTCGCTGCCGTCTGGTTAGTCGTCACATTCGGGGTCTTTGCAAGCCGATGCGGTGATTGGCGGACGCTGCTCTTCGGATAACAGCAGTTGCGCACCATGCACCACGACACGATCACCGGACTCAAACCCGGTGCTGACCAGGTACCCATTGTTGTAGGGGGTTTGGTCTGCGACAGGACGGCGGGTAAACCGGTCGTTTGCAATTTGCACATACGCCCACGGCTGCCCACCAAACCATAGGATGGCGGCCTCAGGTATGACGAGACTGGTGCTGGTTGGCGTGGGTAATGGCAAATAGGCAACCACTTTGCTACCGACTGGAAGGGTCGCCGCCGCTCGGTAAAGGTATGCACGGCCTTCAGTCGAAGGGTCGACTTGGGGCGAGACTGAAATGAGGTGAGCCGTTTCCCGACGATGTTCGCTGGACTCTACCGCAATCAGTTCTGGAGCGGCCAAATCAACACCGAGGGGGAGGACAACGCGCAAAAGCATGTCCTCGCGGTTCAACAGTCTGCGCAATAGCGGAGCGTCTTGCGCTCCGATCACGCCGGCCAATGGCGCACCAAACTGTTGGAGCGCACTATTGCGTACCGACTGAATGTTGGCACTCGTTGCTTGTAGCTTGGTCTTGTCTGTATTCCATGTGACTTGCGAGGCTTGCAGCACCTTCAAGGACACGCTCTGGTTAGCTTTGTACAGCGCGAGGTTGCGCTCATATTCTTGACCCGAGGCCGAAGCGGCAGACTGTGCCGCCTCTGAGTCTGCTTGAGCCATAGAGTAACGAGTGCTCAGATCATTAAGCCCCTGCACATCAAGCACACTGCCGTAAGCAAGATGTTCCACTTGATTCTTGGATGCAGTTATCGGCTCACTCTGGATACCACTGATTGTCTGGGTCGTTTCATCCAGCGTGACGATGGTTAAACCTCCTTCGGTTGTGACCCGTGTAGGGGGCGCTACCGCAGTTACAGGTGCAACCTGCATGGCTTGATAAGAGAAGAAACCTAAAGCGCCTAACCCGGCAGCGGCTATCACCGCCAGGGCGATCCGCGAGGTTTTGCTACGAAAGGGTGTGTTCATTTTCGAATGACAGCCTCTGTTGACTGGGCTTGCAGTGAGATTCCATCGAGCGGTTGCTGAATGGCATTTTCAAGTTGACTGATGGCTTGCTGAACTTGAACCACTGCATCAACGTGGGTCATTGCATCGACATTCACGGCACGGCGTGACCGCGATAGCCCCAGTCGGTCTATCGCGCCTAAATCAAAGGAGCGTTGGTCAGATTGAAAGGCGGCTGTTCGAGTCGCCCCCTGGGTGTCGATGAGCGCCAGGTTTTGCGTAGCCAGGCGATAGTGCTGTAGAGCGCTGTCTGTCTGATTGATCGCTTGGTCTTGAAGTGCTTCGACGTGGATGGCAGCTTCCTTGCGGTGCGCTTCGGCTTCCGCGATAGGCCCTTCATTACGGTTGAATAGGGGGAGCGTGATGCCTGCCGGTGTAACGCTGTACTTGTTCACCCCTTGGTCGAACGAGTACCCGAGCCCGAGTGACAGGTTCGGATATTGCCGTGCAACTTCCAGTTGGAGAGCGGCTTGGCTCGCTTCGTACTCGGCCAGGGCGCCCAGGATGTCAGTGCGATTCAGAATGGTTTGACGGCGGGCGGTGTTATCAGGGATCTGCGGAGTCAGGCTCTCGAAATCGCTCAGATCTATCTTGATGGGCTCAAGAGACCTGAGAGGAATCCCAATGGTCTGAGCAATCAATGCTTTGGCGTCCAGCATCAGTTTTTCGCTATTCGCCAAGTTGCTACGATCACGCTCCAGGATGATCTGCTCCTGGCTCAATTCGAACGTCGAGGCCGACCCCAACGAAAGTTGCTTCTCCAGCATGGTCACTATGTTCTGCTGGATGTCGACCTGGCGCTCGATAATCGCGTGGTGCTGGCTGGCGGCGTAAAAGTCGAGCAACGCGCTGCGAAGACGACTTCTGATCTGCCAGGCGATTTGACCGATATTCAAACGGGCAGCGTCTGAGAGCTGTTGCGCTTGCGCCACTCGATACCCACGCTTACCGGCAGTCTCAATCGGAATGTCGAGGGCCAATCCATACGTCCACGGCTTTATCGGCTGATCTGCGTACTGCAGTGGCACCGACAAGGACGGATTGGGTCGTTGATTAGCCGTTTCTGTCGCCGCCTCACCGCTGGCAAACATGGCGCGCACCGCGTCCAGCTCAGGACTGTAGTAGTAAGCGGCCAGAGTTAAGGTGTTCAGACTCCAGAGAGGGGTAGTGTTGGGGCGGTGTGCAGTGATAAAGCGCTGAAGCTCTGGGTTAGTCAGTGTCCGCTCTTCATAGGCAGCCATCATTTTCAGGGGCGCCAGTGGTTGTGGTTGATAACTCGCACAGCCGGTGAGCAGCATTACCACCGTGATAAAACAAAGTTTATGCATTCGCATTTTCTTTGAGACCAAAGTGGCGGAGTACACAGAAACTCGCGAATCAAGCATTGCCTCTCCCCCTATTGATGAGTGTTGCGGCGAGCGGCTGGTGGAAAAACTCGTTGGTATAGGCCCTCAAGAACGTCGAGCAAATGCTCGCCAAGATGTCTCCAACTCAGCACCTGTGGTACCAACCACGCGCTTATCAAAGAGACCAGCAATGACCCGGCAATATCGAATGGAAAATGCACGCCTAAATAGATACGTGCCCAGCCGACTAATGTACCCAGTAGCAAAATCAGCACGCCAAGTTTGCGCAGCGATACCAGCATCAGAGCCATGGCTAACGTGAACATCACAGTGGCGTGATCGCTGGGGAAAGAGGACTCCGGGGCGTGCTCCAGGAAGTTTTGTCCCAACCCCAGCATGAAGGGACGCGGATGGAACCAAAGGCTACTGATCAGCAGATTGCACCCAAGCGCGAACACGATGCTCAGCGTGGCAGTTACCGCAGCAGCTCGGTATTGGCGTGTACCTCGCAGCCACAATCCGATCAGCAATAGCGGTACCCCGGTGATGAGCCACTGCGCCAGAAAAGTCGCAAATAGGCGCATTTCCGCCGAGGAGTGCACGCTGGCGTTGATAGCCAAGAACAGAGTGCGATTGAGCTCTTCCATGGGGAGACCCGTTCAGGAGACTAGGAAGCACCACGTTGTGATCACGGTGCGAGTGATACGCACCATAGTGGTTGCTTCCTTAAGTCCACCTTAAGGTTGACGCTGGCAGTCTTATCGTCCTTGTAGGCCCAAGGGGTCGCGGGGTTGAGTTAAGAATGCTGATAGGCCGAGTGGGGTCAGAATCATCTATGACATGGGCGCGATATGCGCGGAGTCAAGACTTCGGCACACTGTGTGGTACTCCAGTGAAGCGCTGACTGATGTGAGAAGAGGGATCAGGCTATGCGAATATTACTTGCAGAAGATGACCCGATGATCGGCAGCGGCTTGCAAAAAGGGCTGCGCCAGGGAGGGTACACAGTGGATTGGGTCACGGACGGCAAGGCTGCCGTCCTCGCTTTGGAAACCAACCCATATGCGTTGCTTCTACTCGACCTGGGACTTCCGCGCCAGGATGGCATGGAGGTGCTCACGGTTCTGCGTCAACACGATGAGAGCTTACCGGTAATCATAATCACCGCCCGCGACTCGCTACCAGATCGGATTGCTGGCCTTGATCATGGTGCTGACGATTACCTGGTTAAACCGTTTGCCATCGAGGAATTGGTTGCACGCATTCGCGCCGTCAGCCGCCGTCAATCCGGGCGTGTGCAGACGGAGCTTCGGGGTGGCCCGTTGCGACTTGATCCGGTACGACACCTGCTGTGGTTACGCAACGAGCCTGTCAGCCTGTCGGCCAAAGAATATGCGTTGCTGCACGAGCTGATGAAGGAGCCGGATGCGGTGATATCCCGCGAGCAGTTAGAGGATCGCCTGTACGGTTGGGGAGATGAAGTGGGCAGCAATGCCGTGGAAGTTCACATCCATAATCTTCGCAAAAAACTCGGGGCCGAGGTCATCCGTACTGTTCGAGGTGTCGGATATCACATTGGAGAGGACGCATGAGTTCGCTCCGTCGGCGTCTACTGTTATGGCTGCTACCAGCCACTTTTCTGGCTGGACTGCTGGCAAGTATCGGCACCTATTGGGGGGCTGTCCTTGAACTGGATGATCTGCTCAACGACCAAATGCGTTACCTCGCAGAACACATCAATGTGGATCCTGGTGAGCGTGTTGTACTGACGGATACAGGCAATAAACCCAGTGCATTGCGTGATGATAATGCTGACGAAGTGCTGCTTCAGGTTTGGAGCGCAGGGGTTTTGAACTTTACGACCGACTCCGCGCTCTTACTCCCTCCACCGCAGCAAACTGGACTGAGTGATGTTCAGGTCGGGGATCAAACTTGGCACACGTTCGTGAGCCAGCGCGGTGATAAGGTTTTCCGGGTGGCTCAAGCTCAAAATAGGCGTTGGGAAAAGCTCGCGGGTTTAGCCGTGCACCTATTGTGGCCAGTGGTATCAATGATTCCCTTGTTAGCTCTGTTCTTGTGGTTTGGTATCAGCTACGGGCTAAAACCACTGCGAACAGTGGCGACAGAACTGTCGGAGCGCAACGTGAATAGCCTGCAGCCTATCGCTTCGAAAGAGTTGCCTGGAGAAGTCAAACCTCTGGTCGATGCCCTCAACGATTTGCTGGAACGGCTGGCAAACGCTTTCACCATGCAAAAATACTTCATCGCTGATGCAGCGCACGAGCTACGCACCCCAGTGGCAGCACTCAGCATTCAAGTGGAGTTGGCACAGCGGGCCACTCAGGAAGAAGACCGACAGGTATCGCTGTCTGAGGTACAGGCGGGTGTCACGCGCCTTACTCACTTGACACAACAGCTATTGACCTTGGCGCGCCTGGAGCCTGATGTGCAGTCGCCAGTCATGCAGAACATCGAACTGTCCACTCTATGCAAGTCGGTGATCACTGATCAGGTTCGCAGGGCTGAAGCCTCAGGCATCGATCTGGGGCTGAGCGAGCATGCCGCATCCAGCATTTCGGGGGATCCTGAAACGCTGCGTATCCTGCTCAATAACCTGATCGACAACGCCATTCGTTACGCGGGGGCCCACGCAAAGATTGACTTGGCAGTGCGCGATACCGACCAAGGGGTCGTGCTTGAGGTGTGCGACAACGGCCCAGGAATAAATGCGTCGGAGCGTGAGCGGGTGCTTGAGCGATTCTATCGAGGCAACAATCAAAGCGGCTCTGGTAGCGGTCTGGGGCTTTCAATTGTTAAAGCGATTGCAGAGCAACACGGAGCTCAAGTGTTACTCGATATCGGAGCAAATGGCTTGGGACTGCGGGTACAGATCATTTTTCCGTCTATATCGGGAAAATAGGCAGAGTAGAAAAGCACTCTCTAAAAGGCTCAGTGCGATGAGATAACTCCTCAGCTATTTGTGGTCAGTGCGAATGCAATCGGGTGGTCAAGTCAATGCAATTATCAAATAGGCGTAATGGGCGCCGTTTTCCCAGAAATGCGCCCAATTGGCAACCGATTCGATCTGTTTCTGGCATTGACCGTGAACTAAGATATGCAACACCTAACCCCACGGATCAATACGCCATGATGGCAACCCCTGAATGAATTTCGTCTGGACCAGCGCAACCATCGGTTCACTGATGCTTGCTCTGATCGTCGCGTTGATCTGCCGCGAACGCTCGCTGCAAAAGCAGCTGGCCGAGTATCGCGTGCTGATCACCAGCCTGACTGACGGACAAAACATCCGTCAGGACGGTGACGCCGAACGCTTCAAGCGCAGCCAGTACTTCGCCCGTATCGGCACGTGGGACTGGGATGTCGACACCGACAAGCTCTACTGGTCGGACGCGATCTACGGCATGTTTGGCTTCAAGATCGACGAAGTAACGCCCTCCTACGCACTGTTTTGCTCATGTGTTCACCCGGACGACCGGGCCAAGGTCCGGGCCGGGGAATTGCGTTGCCTGGAAACCGGCGACAACCATGACGAGGAATATCGGGTGGTCTGGCCCGACGGCACGATCCGCTGGCTTCGGGAAACCGGCAATGTGGTCAAGAACGACCACGATGCAACGATCAAGATGATGGGCGTGGTACGCGATATCACCGAGGAAAAAGCCTCCGCCAGCTACCTGCAACACTTGGCCCACTTCGACCCGCTGACCGGTCTGCCCAATCGTCTGGTGCTCGAGGAGCGTCTGTCCGAGGCGCTGGAACAGGCGCGCATCAGCGCCACGAGGGTTGCGCTGGTGTTTGTCGACCTCAACGGCTTCAAGGCAATCAACGACCATTACGGCCATGCCGCCGGCGACCGGGTACTGATCACCACCGCCACCCGCCTGAAGAAAATCCTGCGTTCAACCGATACCGTCGCCCGGATCGGTGGCGACGAATTCGTGGTCATCCTTCAAGGCCTGCCCCAGGGCAACAGCCTGCAAGACGAAGCCCGCAGCATCTGCCAGAAAATCTTCGTCGAACTGTCGCCACCGGTGACCATCGGTAATGATCAACGACACATCGGCACCAGCCTGGGGGTCGCGGTGTTCCCGGACCATGCGCCGAGCATGGACCGGTTGATCCATATTGCGGATCTGGCGATGTATGAGGCGAAGCGCAGTGGGAATAATCAGTATCGGTTGGGCACTGAAAGCCCCGTACGCGCTCACAGCGAATAGCCCTTCGACGGTTTAACGCTCCACTGGCGTGATATCCACAATCGTCCCGTTGGTAATCATCACCATCATGTACTTGTCATTGATCTGCACCCACTGCGCCTGGCTTTTCGGGGCTTTCAGGCCTTTCTGCTTCCAGTTGGTCAGGGCTTTTTCACTGCGCTGGTAAACGTCGGGGGCACGATCACCCATCACCAGTTGGCGGGAATTGTTAACCCCCGGCTGGACGGTTTTTTGCGGTGGGTCATCGGCTTGAACAATGGGACTGATACCGGCAACGCCGGCGGCAATGGCCAAGGCGGCGATGAGGGATTTGCTGTTCATGGGGTGATCCTCCTGTGATGTCGCGGTACCAGACTCCGACTGCACATGCAGCGAATCATTCCTTACGGGCTACATTGATCCGTTTCAAACATCAATGCATGCCAACAATGCAATTAACTTATCGATCACCCTGCTCCACTATCCGCCCCAATAAGAACCGTGCGCCGCGTCCAGGCGGTGCACGTCATAAAAGCGGTGGAGTACACGTCTATGACAGCATCAACCCAACGGCCCGCGACTTCCGGTCGCTCCCGGGCCAGTGCGATTTTCCGGGTCACCTCGGGCAACTTCCTCGAACAATTCGACTTCTTCCTTTTCGGCTTTTACGCCACGCAGATTGCTGCCGTGTTCTTCCCGGCCAGCAGCGAGTTCGCCTCGCTGATGATGACCTTCGCGGTGTTCGGCGCAGGCTTCCTGATGCGACCGTTGGGCGCCGTGGTGCTGGGTGCCTACATCGATGATGTGGGCCGGCGCAAAGGGTTGATCGTCACCCTGTCGATCATGGCCAGCGGCACGATTTTGATTGTGCTGGTGCCCGGTTACGAAACCATCGGGCTGTTCGCCCCGGCCATCGTCTTGATCGGCCGCTTGTTGCAAGGCTTCTCGGCCGGCGCAGAAATGGGTGGCGTCTCGGTGTATCTCTCGGAAATCGCCACGCCCGGCAACAAAGGCTTCTTCACCAGTTGGCAGTCGGCCAGCCAGCAAGTGGCGATCATTGTCGCGGCAGCGTTGGGCTATGGCCTGAACCAATGGATGGCGCCGGCGATGATTGCCGACTGGGGCTGGCGGATTCCGTTTTTCGTTGGCTGCATGATCGTGCCGTTCATTTTTTTCCTGCGTCGCAACCTTGAGGAAACCGAAGAATTCGCCGCCCGCAAACACCGTCCGAGCATGGGCGATGTGTTCCGCACGTTGGCGCAGAACTGGGTGATCGTGTTCGCCGGGATGATGATGGTCGCCCTGACCACCACCGCGTTTTACCTGATCACCGTTTACGCACCGACCTTTGGCAAAACCGTGCTGCACCTGAGTACATCTGATGCGCTGCTGGTGACTTTGCTGGTGGGCGTTTCGAACTTCTTCTGGCTGCCGATTGGCGGTGCACTGTCGGATCGCATCGGCCGTCGCCCGGTGCTGATTGCCATGGCCCTGCTGACCTTGGCCACGGCGTATCCGGCGCTGACGTATCTGGTGCAGGCGCCGAGCTTCATCAACATGCTGTTGGTGCTGCTGTGGTTGTCATTCATTTACGGGTTGTACAACGGCGCGATGATTGCAGCGCTGACGGAAATCATGCCGATCGAAGTGCGGGTCGCCGGGTTCTCCCTGGCTTACAGCCTGGCCACGGCGGTGTTCGGTGGTTTTACGCCGGCGATATCGACCTTCCTAATCCAGTACACCGGCGACAAGGCTGCGCCCGGCTACTGGATGAGTTTTGCCGCGTTCTGTGCGTTGTGCGCGACGCTGTATCTCTATCGCCGTTCGACCGGTCGCTTGCAACCGGCGATGTCCCGAACCCTTTGAGAGCACATGACCATGAAAAAGCTATTCAATTTTGCGGCCCTGACTTTGCTGGTCAGCCTGGGTCTGAGCACCGTCGCCCAGGCCGAAGAGATCCGCGTGATGACCTCCGGCGGTTTCACCGCCGCCTATAAAATCCTCGGCCCGAAATTCGCCGCCTCCACGGGCAACACACTGGACACAGCCCTCGGCCCTTCGATGGGCAAGGCGCCGGAAGCGATCCCCAATCGCCTGGCTCGCGGTGAAAAAGCCGACGTGGTGATCATGGTCGGCTACGCCCTCGATGACCTGATCAAGCAAGGCAAAGTCGATCCCGCCTCACGGGTAGAGCTGGCTGACTCGCGGATCGGTCTGGTGGTACGTGAAGGCGCGCCGAAACCGGACATCAGCTCTGTCGACGGCCTGAAAAAGACCTTGCTCGACGCAAAGTCCGTGGCCTATTCCGACAGCGCCAGTGGGGTGTACATCGAGGAACAATTGTTCAAACGGCTGGGCATCGAAGACCAGCTCAAGCCCAAGTCGACGATGGTCCCGAAAATCCCGGTGGGCTCGGTGGTTGCCACCGGAGACTATCAACTGGGTTTTCAGCAGGTCAGCGAGTTGCTGCCGGTGCCGGGCGTGAGTTTCGTGGCGAAGATTCCAGAGTCGGTGCAGTCGGTCACGCGTTTCGCCGCCGGCATCCCGGTCGGTGCGCAACACCCGGCGCAAGCCAAGGCATTGCTGGATTACCTGGCCTCCACCGCCGCTCAGCCGGATGTCAAAGCCACCGGGCTGGACTCGGTCAGTCGCTGACCTGGACTTTCATTTCCACCACCAGCCGTTCCAGTTCCAACGCCGCCGGGGTCAATGTGCGACCCCGGCGCTTGATCAAACCGACACTGCGCATTACCTGCGGATCGGTCAGCGGCACCCGTGTCAGGATCGGGTGATCCGCCGCCGGCATCGCCATCAAGGGCACCGCTGCCACGCCCAACCCCGCTTCGACCAAACCGATCATCGTCGTCACATGCCGGGTTTCGCAGATGCTCGACCGCTGCGGCACGATGCCCGTGAGCGCCTGATCCAGCAGAAAGCGATTGCCCGACGTCTTATCCAGCGAGATGTAGTCCTGCTGATAAAACTCATCCCACGTCACGCTACTGCGCCCGGCCAACGGATGATCGCGCCGGCACGCCACCACATAACCTTCCTGTACCAGCGGCTCGAACTCTACTTCCGCCTCCAGGGTGCCCATGAAACTCAGGCCGAAATCCGCCTCGCCGTTGACCACCGCACTCAGCACTTCGTGGGCGCTGGAGTCGAGGACCTTGACCTTGATCCGTGGAAACTGCCGGTGGTAGTGGGCGATCACTCGCGGCATGAAGTAATAAGCCGCTGAAGGTACGCAGGCGACGGTGACGTGGCCGAGGCGAGTCGAGGCGACTTCGCTGATGCCCAATAGCGCCACGTCCAGGTCGTCCAACAGACGCTCGACGCTCGGCATAAAACCGCGTCCGGCCTGGGTCAGGCTGACCTTGCGAGTGGTGCGCTCGAACAACCTCACACCGAGGGCGTCTTCGAGCTTTTCAATGCGCCGGCTCAGCGCCGGTTGGGAAATACGCACCGTGTCAGCCGCCTTGCGAAAGCTGCCCTGCTCCACCACGGCGCGAAAGGCTTGCAAGTCGTTAAGGTCGAAGTGGATGGCCATGGCGCGCACTCGGGAACGGGACAGATTGATCAGCTTATCCTATGAATGTAACCAATTGATGCGACATGTAACTAAATCTATGTCGACTGCAAGGCAGCTATCGCGAGCTTGCTCGCGATAGCGGTGGGTCAGGCAACATCGTTGTATGTCATGGCTGACGCATGAAGCATCACCCTTTATTCTTGTCGCCCCCGCCGTACCGAGTTCTGGAGTAAGCCATGCCCCATGAAGGCAACCTGTTGCAAGCCGCTGTCGTGTTTCTGTTCGCAGCGGTGCTCACCGTTCCCTTGGCCAAGCGTCTGCAACTGGGGGCGGTGCTGGGTTATCTGTTTGCCGGCGTGATCATCGGCCCGTCGGTGCTGGGCTTGATCGGCAATCCGCAAAGCGTCAGCCACATTTCCGAACTCGGGGTGGTGTTGCTGCTGTTCATCATTGGTCTTGAGCTGTCGCCGCGACGTTTGTGGGTGATGCGCAAATCGGTGTTCGGCGTCGGCCTGGCGCAGGTGCTGCTGACCGGGTCGGTGATTGGTGTACTGGCGTTGTTCGTGTTCGGCCAACCGTTGAACAGCGCGATCGTGCTGGGCTTGGGCCTGGCGCTGTCGTCCACGGCGTTCGGTTTGCAAAGCCTGGCCGAGCGCAAGGAACTGACCAGCCCCCACGGACGGTTGGCGTTCGCGATTCTGCTGTTCCAGGACATCGCCGCTATCCCGTTGATCGCCATGGTGCCGTTGCTGGCGGGCGGCGATCACACCAGCAGCGCTGGCGAAGGCCTCAATCACGGCTTGCGCGTGCTGGGCAGCATCGCGGTGGTGGTGATTGGTGGACGGTATCTGCTGCGCCCAGTGTTCCGGGTGGTGGCCAAGACCGGTTTGCCGGAAGTCTCCACCGCCACCGCGTTGCTGGTGGTGATCGGTACGGCGTGGCTGATGGACCTGGTCGGCGTGTCCATGGCGCTGGGGGCGTTTCTTGCCGGGTTGCTGCTGGCGGACTCCGAATACCGCCACGAACTGGAAGCGCAAATCGAACCGTTCAAGGGATTGCTGCTGGGGCTGTTTTTCATCAGTGTCGGCATGGGCGCCAATTTGAGTCTGCTACTGAGTGCGCCGATCACGGTGCTGGGTCTGACCTTATTGCTGATCGCAATCAAATTGCCGCTGCTGTTTGCTGTCGGTCGGCTGGCCGGTGGCTTGGGCAAGGTCAGTGCCATTCGCCTCGGCATCGTGCTGGCGGCCGGTGGTGAATTTGCGTTTGTAGTGTTCAAGATCGGCCGCGACCAGGGACTGTTCGAGCCGCGCCTGTACGACTTGCTGGTGCTGACCATCACCTTGTCCATGGCGGTGACGCCGCTGCTGTTGCTGGTGTGCGCACGACTGGTCAGCCCCAAGGTTCAACCGGTGGTTGTGCCGGAGAAATTCCGCGAGATCCATACCGACACGCCGCGCGTGGTGATCGCCGGCATGGGCCGTATGGGGCAGATCGTTGCGCGGATTTTGCGCGCGCAAAACATCAAGTTCGTCGCCCTCGACACCTCGGTGGAAACCATCGAACTGTCGCGCAGCTTCGGCGGTGTGCCGGTGTTCTACGGCGACCCGATGCGCCCGGAGATCCTCAGCGCGGCCAAGGTCGAGCAAGCGGAATACTTTGTCATCGCCACCGACGACCCGGACACCAACATCAAGACCGCCGAGTTGGTGCACAAACTCTACCCGCACATCAAAATCATTGCCCGGGCGCGTAACCGTCAGCATGTGCATCGCTTGGTGGACCTTGGCGCCGAGGCCATTCGCGAAACCTATTATTCGAGTCTGGAAATGAGCCGGCGCACCCTGGTCGGCCTGGGGCTGACCCAGGCCCAGGCCGATGCGCGGATCAAACGCTTCAAGCATCACGACGAGCAGGTGCTGGAAGCCCAGCATGCGATTTATGACGATGCGACGAAGGTATTGCAGACGGCGCAGGAAGCCCGGGCAGAACTGGCGAGGTTGTTTGAGGCGGATCAGTTGGAAGAAGAATCAGGTAAGCGTTGAGGCGACTGTTAGGGCCTCATCGCGGGCAAGCCCGCTCCCACATTAGTTCTTTAGTGAACACAGAATGTGTGTACGACTGAGATCAAGTGTGGGAGCGGGCTTGCTCGCGAAGAACGATAACGCGGTATTTCAGGCAAACCAGAATTTCCAAGGAACTCACTATGGCTGACCAACCCCCCGCCCTAAAAGAAATCTTCAACGCCGAACGCCTCAAACACATCGCCACCGAGATGACCGCGGTCTACCCCGCGTTCAACGCCAAGGCCTTCCTGAAGCTGACCAACGACGGGCTTGCCGAGTTATCGATCATGCAGCGCATGGCCCGGGTCAGCGAGTGCCTGCACGCGGTCCTGCCGTTGAGCTATGAAGAAACGCTGGAGGTGCTGCGCGCCCTCGCTCCGCGCTTGAACAGCGGCTTCGTCAGCATTTCATTACCTCATTACGTCGCGACGTACGGCGCGCATGCCTTCGAACAGTCCATGGACGCCCTCAAGTACTTCACCACCTTCGGCTCCTCGGAGTTCGCAATCCGCCATTTCCTGCGCAGCGACATCGAACGCTCACTGGCGGTCATGCACGAGTGGTCCCTGGACGAAAACGAACACGTCCGCCGCCTGGCAAGCGAAGGCAGCCGACCGCGCCTGCCGTGGTCGTTTCGACTGGAACAGATTCAGGCTGACCCAACATTCGCGGCGGCGATCCTCGATAACCTCAAGGCCGATAACAGCCTCTACGTGCGCAAGTCCGTGGCCAACCACCTCAACGACATCACCAAGGATCATCCCGAGTGGGTGCTGGGCCTGATCGAAGGCTGGTCGCTGGACAACAAACACACCGCATGGATCGCCAAACACGCCCTGCGCAGCCTGATCAAACAGGGCAATCAACGCGCGCTGGCGATCATTGGCGCGGGCCGCAAGCCTGAGGTCGAGATCATTGATGTGAAGGTGGAACCGGCGGTGATTCGCCTGGGTGAAAAAATCACCCTGTCCTTCGCCGTGAAATCCACGGTCCAGGACAGTCAGCGACTGGTGATCGACTACGCCATCGATTACGTAAAAGCCAACGGCAGCACGTCGGCGAAGGTGTTCAAGCTCAAGGTGCTGACGCTTCCCGGCAAGGCGACCGAGACCATTGCCCGTAGCCAGCAGATCAAGGAACTCACCACCCGCAAACACTACGTGGGCAAACACGCCGTACACGTACTGGTGAATGGGGAGCGCCTGGCCAGTACCGCATTCGAAATCCTCCCTTGAAACACGCCCCCCTGTAGGAGCAAAGCTTGCTCGTGATGAACGAAAACGCGGTGTGTCAGACCTGACGCCATCGCGAGCAAGCTCTGCTCCTACAGGGGATTGGGGCCCAGCAATAAATCCTGCTCGCTCTCACAAAGCTGCACCACGTAATCCCACAACACCCGCAACCGCACGGATTTGTGCAGCTCGCGCCGCGTGCTGATCCAATAGCTGCGCTGAATGCTCTCATCCGGCAGCAACGGGACCAGGCCGGGATCGGCGCTGGCCATGTAACAAGGCAGCACGGCGATCCCCAACCCGGAACGCGCGGCCTGTTGCTGGGCGATGACGCTGGTGCTGTGAAACACCACCTGCGGATTGCGACAGAAGCTATTGAGGAACATCAACTCCTGGCTGAACAGCAAGTCATCGACATAGCCAATCCAAGCGTGGCGACCGAGGTCTTCGCGGCTGCGCAGCGGTGGCGAACGATCCAGATACTCCTGGCTGGCGTACAGCGCCAATCGATAGTCAGTCAGTTTGCGGGTGACCAGCATGTCGGCGGCCGGGCGTTCCAGGTGGATGCTGATCTCGGCCTCGCGATTGAGAATGCTGACAAAGCGCGGCACCGCCACCAGTTCCACTTCCAGCCCCGGATAACGTTCGAACAGCCCGTTCATGCGGCTGGCGAGGAACATGATGCCCAACCCTTCAGTCACGCCGACTCGGATCTTGCCCAGCGGCGCCGTGGACTGAGTGATTTCTTCCTGCGCCAGCAACGCGACGTTTTCCATGGCTTCGGCATGTTTGAGCAACGCTTCGCCGGCCGGGGTCAGCTCATAACCCTGCGCATGCTGAACAAACAACGCGGTGCCGAGGCTCTTTTCGATGGCCTCGATGTGCCGGGCCACGGTGGCGTGGGTAGTGTTCAAACGGCGGGCAGCGGTGAGCAAACGCCCGCTGCGCTGCAACTCGAGAAAAAACCGCAGGTCATTCCAGTCGAACATGAACCATCCTTGAGGTAGGGCTGTTTAAAAACGCACAGCGGCTGCGCAAAAACTAACATTCTTTTGACGAAAGCTAACAACTAGGATGACCGACAACAAGAACAACAACATGAGGTCACGGATGCAGACTTCCCTGGATGAATACGACTACATCGTGGTCGGGGCCGGCCCAGCCGGTTGTTTGTTGGCCAATCGGTTGTCGGCCGACCCACAGAATCGGGTGTTGCTGCTCGAAGCCGGCGGCCGCGATAACTATGCGTGGATTCACATCCCCGTGGGTTACCTGTTCTGCATCGGCAACCCGCGCACCGACTGGTGCTTCAAGACCGAAGCGCAACCCGGCCTGCAAGGTCGCGCCTTGAGTTACCCGCGTGGCAAGGTGCTCGGTGGCTGTTCCTCGATCAACGGCATGATCTACATGCGCGGCCAAGCCGGCGACTACGACGGCTGGGCGGCCCAGGGCAATCCCGGCTGGAGCTGGAACGACGTGCTGCCGTTGTTCAAAAAGAGCGAAAACCATTTTGCCGGCGACTCCGAATTTCACGGTGCCGCCGGGGAATGGCGGATCGAACGTCAGCGGCTGTCGTGGCCGATTCTCGATGCCTTCCGCAGCGCCGCCGAGCAAAGCGGCATCGCCAGCATTGATGACTTCAACCAGGGCGACAACGAAGGCTGCGGCTACTTCCAGGTCAACCAGAAGGCCGGTATTCGCTGGAACGCTGCCAAAGCGTTTCTCAAACCGATCCGCAACCGCCCCAATCTCACCGTGCTGACCAACGTCGAAGTCGACCGCGTGCTGCTGGAAAACGGCCGTGCGTCAGCGGTCAACGCGCGTTGGCAGGGGCAGGCGAAAACCTTCAAGGCGCGCAAGGAAATCGTGCTGTGCGCCGGATCCGTCGGCTCACCAAGCATCCTGCAACGTTCCGGGATCGGCCCTCGCCCGCTGCTGCAACGATTGGGGATCGGCGTTGCCCATGAACTGCCCGGCGTGGGCGCCAATCTGCAGGATCACCTGCAACTGCGCCTGATCTATAAACTGGAAAACGCCCGCACCCTTAACCAGATTGCCGGCAGCCTGTGGGGCAAGATGGGCATGGGCCTGCGTTACCTGTATGACCGCAGCGGTCCGTTGTCCATGGCGCCGAGCCAACTCGGAGCCTTCGCCCGTTCGGGACCGGAGCAGACATCGGCGAATCTCGAGTATCACGTTCAGCCGCTGTCGCTGGAGCGTTTTGGTGAGCCATTGCATGCCTTCCCGGCCTTCACGGCGTCGGTGTGCGATCTGCGCCCGCAAAGCCGTGGCCGCGTCGAGATTCGCTCCACCGATCCGCAGGAAGCACCACTGATTCAGCCCAATTACTTGAGCCATCCGGAGGACTTGCGGGTGGCAGCGGATGCCATTCGCCTCACCCGGCGCATCGTCGCGGCACCGGCCCTGCAAGCATTCAAACCGGTGGAGTACTTGCCCGGCGACAGCTTGCAGAGTGAAGAACAACTGCACGAAGCCGCCGCCCGCATCGGCACCACCATCTTCCATCCGGTCGGCACCTGCCGCATGGGCAACGACGCGGACGCGGTGGTCGATGCCGAGCTGCGCGTTCACGGCATCCCAGGCCTGCGCATCGCCGACGCCTCGATCATGCCGCGCATCACCTCGGGCAACACCTGTTCGCCTACGCTGATGATTGCCGAAAAGGCAGCACAGTTGATCCTTAACCCCAACACAAGGAGCATCGCCGCGCAGAAGGAACTGACCACCAACGCCTGAATCACACCGGTAGGAGCTGGCGCAGCCTGCGATCTTTTGGCGTCTTTGAAGGCGCTGGAAGATCAAGATCAAAAGATCGCAGGCTGCGCCAGCTCCTACAGGGAGCCAGTACACCCGATACATCGACAGTAGCGACGCCAGCCCATAAGGCCGGCGCCGACAGTGGAACAAAAAAAACAATCACTGTGAGGGATACCGATATGTCAGAACATGTTCAGCCTCTGGAAGCCGTGCGCAGCGCGGGCACCAGCAAGGAAACCCAAAAAGTCATCTTCGCCTCGTCGCTCGGGACGGTCTTCGAGTGGTACGACTTTTTCCTCTATGGCGCCCTCGCGGCGGTGATCAGCAAACAGTTTTTCGCCGGGGTCAACGACACCACGGCGTTCATCTTTGCGCTGATGGCCTTCGCTGCCGGCTTCATCGTGCGGCCGTTCGGCGCCTTGGTGTTCGGCCGGTTGGGGGACATGATCGGGCGTAAATACACGTTCCTTGCGACCATCATCCTCATGGGCCTGGCGACCTTCTGCGTCGGGCTGCTGCCGACCTACTCGAGCATCGGCATTGCCGCGCCGATCATCCTCGTGCTGCTGCGCATGCTTCAGGGCCTGGCCCTGGGCGGTGAATACGGCGGCGCTGCGACCTATGTCGCGGAACACGCGCCGATGGGTAAACGCGGCTTCCACACCAGCTGGATTCAGTCCACCGCGACCCTCGGCTTGCTGCTGTCGCTGCTGGTGGTGCTCGGTTGCCGTTACTTCACCGGTGACCAGTTCGAAGTCTGGGGCTGGCGGATTCCGTTCCTGTTTTCGATCATTTTGCTGGGCATCTCGACCTGGATTCGCATGAGCCTGCACGAGTCGCCAGCGTTCGTGAAAATGAAAGAAGAAGGCAAGCTCTGCAAGTCGCCACTGCGCGATTCCTTCGGCAAATGGGAAAACCTTAAAGTCGTCCTGATTGCCCTGTTCAGCATCAACGCCGGGCAAGCCGTGACCTTCTACGCCGCGCAGTTCTACGTGCTGTTCTTCCTCACTCAGTTCCTGAAAATGGACCCGGCGCTCGCCAACAGTCTGTTGATCGTCAGCGTGATCATCGGTGCACCGTTCTTTATTTTCTTCGGCTGGCTGTCGGATAAAGTCGGGCGCAAACCGGTACTGATGATCGGCCTGCTGCTGGCGACTGCACTGTACTTCCCGATCTTCAAGTCCATCGCCCACTACGCCAACCCGGCCATCGACCTGGCCAGCCGTCAGGCACCGATCACCGTGCTGGCTGACCCGGCCACCTGCACCTTCCAGTTCGACCCAGTGGGCAAGGCGAAATTTGACAGCCCTTGCGACAAGGTCAAAACCTTCCTGGTGAAACAGGGCCTGCCTTACATCAGCGAAGCTGCACCGGCCGGCAGTGCCGTGCAGGTGAGCGTCGGGGAAGTGAAACTCGATGGTTTCGATGAGGCGGCCTTGCGTGGCGCCGTGACCCTGGCTGGGTATCCGTCAAAAGCCGACACTCAGTTGATCAACAAACCGATGATCGTGGCGCTGATCGTCGCGCTGATCATCATTTCCGCCATGTGCTACGGCCCGCTGGCAGCATTGATGGTCGAACTGTTCCCGACCCGCATCCGCTACACCTCGATGTCCCTGCCTTACCACATTGGTAACGGTTGGTTCGGTGGTTTCCTGCCGACAGTGTCGTTTGCCTTGGTGGTGTACACCGGGGACATCTTCTACGGGCTGTGGTACCCGGTGCTGATTACCGGGGTGAGCCTGGTCGTCGGGATGATCTGTTTGCGTGAGACCAAGAACGTGGATCTGGATACCAACTGACAGCACGGGCAAAAAAACGCCCCGCAATGCGGGGCGTTTTCGTTAATCTGACCCGACGCTCGACGCAACCATCGCCCCGCCACTCACCAGACCGAGGCACCATGATCATTTCATCCGCATCTGACTATCGCGAGGCAGCACGTCGCAAACTCCCGCGTTTTTTGTTTGATTACATTGATGGCGGGGCTTATGCAGAGCACACGCTGAGGGCCAATAGCGCTGATCTGACGGGCATCAGCCTGCGTCAGCGCATTCTGAAAAACGTCGAAACCCTGAGCCTTGAAACCACCCTCTTCGACCAACCGCTTTCAATGCCGATCATATTGGCCCCGGTCGGCCTGACGGGCATGTTCGCCCGCCGTGGTGAAGTGCAGGCGGTTAAAGCGGCGGAAAACAAAGGCATTCCACTGTGCCTATCAACGGTTTCGGTATGCTCGATCGAAGAGGTCTCGGCACAAAGCCAACAGTCCATCTGGTTTCAGCTGTATGTGTTGAAGGACAGAGGCTTCATGAAAAATGCACTGGAGCGGGCGAAGGCCGCCGGTGTGAAAAACCTGGTGTTTACCGTGGACATGCCCACGCCCGGCGCCCGATACAGGGACGCACACTCGGGCATGTCAGGCCCTTTTGCATCATCGCGGCGAATGCTTCAGGCCATGACCAAACCCGACTGGGCATTCAACGTCGGCGTCATGGGGCGTCCACACGATCTGGGCAATATCTCGAAGTACCTTGGCAAAGCCGTAACCCTCGAAGACTACATGGGCTGGTTGGCCAACAACTTCGACCCTTCGATCAGCTGGAGCGATCTGGAGTGGATTCGTGAGTTCTGGAAAGGCCCGATGATCATCAAAGGCATTCTCGATCCTCAGGATGCCAGAGACGCGGTCAGCTTTGGCGCGGATGGCATTGTCGTGTCGAACCACGGCGGGAGACAGCTGGACGGCGTGCTCTCCACCACCAAGGCATTGCCGCCCATCATGCAAGCCATCGGTAATGATTTGACGGTGCTGGTCGACTCGGGAATCCGCTCGGGGCTTGATGTCGTACGGATGTTGGCGCTGGGCGCAAAAGGCGTATTGCTGGGGCGTTCCATGGCTTATGCACTGGCCGCCGATGGTCAACGCGGGGTGGAGAATATGCTGGATATCTTCGCCAAGGAAATGCGCGTCGCCATGACCTTGACCGGGGTGACCTCTATTAGTCAGATTGATGAATCCACGCTGGTGGATGCTGTTCGATGAGCTGAACACCTGCTCTTAAAAACGCCCCGCCCCTGCGCAGGGCTCGAGTCGTGTGTCGACAACGGAACGCGGAGCGTCCCCGGCGGCATTCCCACGCAGAGCGAGGGAACGATCAATACGCGCAGGCGTTGAGAAAACAGGCCGGCCGGTAGGCCGCCTCGCTTTGGCTTTTGCGGTGCACGCCCCCTCGAGAGGCCGAGTGGAGGTTCTGCGCAGTGGGCAACCCGGCATGGATACCGGGTTAGCCGCCCCCGGCCATGGATGGCCGATGGCGGCGGGCCCACGGAGCAGGACCGGAACGAGGGCACCCTGAGCCTAGGCGAAGGGCCGAACGAAAGGGGCAAGAGCCTTTGGTTACTTGGGGCTTTTCCATCGGCATAGGGGACGGCCATCTGGCCGTGCCCCTGCCACACCACCCGGCATGCGGGTCCGCACCGGGCGGTTCGAGAAGTTGAGGTCAGCAGAGTCGAGGTAGACCCAACCGGTC